>PLEX01000103.1:321-45465 GCA_003136575.1 Bryobacterales bacterium
TGAACTCGACGAAATCACGATCGCGCAATTGCAGGCCGGGCAGCAGGCCAGCAAGTACACCGCGCAATCGCTGGTCGAAAAGTATCTTTCGCGAATCGAGGCCATCGATCGCTCCGGCCCGACGCTTCGCGCGGTGATCGAGACGAATCCCGATGCCATGGCAATCGCGCAGGCACTGGACCGCGAGCGCAAGGCGAAGGGGCCGCGCGGTCCGTTTCACGGCATCCCGATCCTGATCAAGGACAACATNNGGAGCTGTGATCCTCGGCAAGACGAACCTCAGCGAATGGGCGAATTTTCGCTCCACGCATTCCACCAGCGGATGGAGCGGGCGTGGCGGATTGACGCGCAATCCGTATGCCCTCGACCGCAACACGAGCGGCTCCAGTTCGGGGTCGGGCGCGGCGACGGCGGCCAATCTCTGCGCTGCCGCGGTGGGGACCGAGACCGATGGCTCCATTATTTCGCCCTCCGCAATGAACGGCCTCGTTGGCATCAAGCCGACCGTGGGCTTGATCGGACAACAGGGCATCATCCCGATTTCAGTGAATCAGGACACGGCCGGGCCGATGGCGAGGACTGTTGCAGACGCCGCCGCGCTGCTGGGCGTGCTGTCGAACCGCGACTACGCAAAGTCCCTCGACCCCAACGGACTCCGCGGCGCGAGGATCGGCGTGGCGCGAAAATTCTTCGGCTCCAACCGCGACGTTGATGCGCTCTTGGAGGCGGCGATCGCGGAAATGAAGCGGCGGGGCGCGATTATCGTGGATCCGGCCGATCTGCCGACGCACGGCAAGTTCGACGACAGCGAGTTCGAAGCGATGTTGTATGAGTTCAGGGATGGATTGAATCGCTACCTCGGCGCAACACAGCCGAATGTGAAGGTGCGGTCGCTCGACGCGCTGATCGCATTCAACGAAAAGAACAAAGCGCGGGAGATGCCGTATTTCGGCCAGGAAATCCTGCTGCAGGCGCAGAAGAAAGGGCCGTTGACCGAAAAGGCGTATCTGGACGCGTTAGCGAAGAACCGGTTGATGTCTCGCGCGCAGGGAATCGACGCCGTGCTGGTAAAGGACAAACTGCACGCGATCCTCGCGCCGGCGAATGGACCGGCATGGTTCACCGATCTGGTGAACGGCGATCACGACACGGGAGGCAGTTCGACGCCGGCGGCGGTGGCTGGTTACCCGAACATCACCGTGCCCGCGGGACAGGTCCATGGTTTGCCCGTGGGCATCTCATTCTTCGGCGCGGCGTGGAGCGAGGGTACATTGATCAAAATCGCGAGCGGGTTCGAAGCGGCAACCGGGGCCCGGCGCAAGCCTGGTTTTCTGAGTACAGCGGCAGTATGACCCGGAAGGCAGCGCCGGTATTTCCTGACTAGAAGTTTGCCGAAAGAGAAATCCCGGCTACCCCAGCAACAAACAGAACCGCGGACACTGCGACGAAAAACCTGACATTGCTCTCCGCGCCGGCGAACTCCTTCCAGCGCGTCAATCCCGTCAGCCCTCCAACCATCGGCGCAGCGAACATCAGAGCGCGCAATGCGGCGGCCGGGACGATGTTACGGCCCTCGGCGCGAGCCACGATCAGCGAAGCCGCAATTCCCGCATATAGCAAAACGCCCCCCAGAATTCCCAGCAGGTGGGATTTTGGCTTTCCCGAAAGATACGCGGTCACTTCGAGCGGCTCGCCACGGATCGGGAGGTTCATGAAGAAAAGATTGAATACCGGAGTCGAAATGAAGATGCCGATGGCGAAGAACATACCGAGCGCGTAAGGGCCCAATCCGTCTTCGGCTTGCCTGGCGAAATCGACCAACGGAAAATACGCGCCGCCGACAATTCCGCCGATCGCCGCGAAGAGCAGGCCTTTGAGGCTGACCGTTTTCCTGGTGCTTTTCGTCCGCCCTTCGCGGATCAGAACGGCCAGGCGGTCGAGCGACTGCGATCTCCATGCAACTGCCAGAAGCACCGCCGCAGCAGCTATCAAAAGCGAACCTGTGAATAAGACTATGCCGTTTCCGGAATGCGAAATAAGATCGGTGACGACGAAGCCCGAAGCAAACATCAGTCCCAGCCCGATCGTGTAAGCCACGGTAACTCCGGCCACCGAAAGCGCGCCAAGGATGAACATGTTGCCCGCGTTGAACACGACTCCGGCCAGCGCGGCAAAGGCGTCTTCCCGCTTACCGGCGATGCGAAGATCGTCGGTCAGCGCGAATCCATCCCATCCGAGACTTCCGAAAGTAAAACCGATCAAAACCGCGGCGATGAGAGCGCCGAGAGCAAAATCGAAGTAATAGAGTTCGAAGCGCCATTTCGCCGTCATTCTGAAAGTGCTCGCCCACAAACCCCAGCAAATCATGCCGAAGGCGAGCAGAATCAGATTGAAAAACTGGCTGCCTGGAAGGATCATTTATGTCTGGCCGTCAGCGCTTGGGCGCCGCGTTCTTGTCAACGATAGCACAGCCGGGAAGCGCCCTCTCGGCGTAATAGTTCAGGCTGTAGGGCATTCCCCGCGGCAATTCGGGCGCGCAGTCGGGATGCCTTGCGATCCACAGGGAACGGGCCGAACCCACCTTGTCCAGAGCCGGAAAGACATCGATTTCCAGCAGGACGAAGCCAGCGGCCGCGAGCAAAACCGCCAGCGGGAAAGCGCGCGATCTGAACCATTTGGCGATAGCGACGCCAATGGCCGCAGCCACGGCGATCCCAAGCGCGCCCGATATCCACGGGATCTGCGCCGTTCGCAAATGATGGGCTTCTGCTTCCGGCAAAATCACCGCTGCAATCGGTAGAGTTCCGAGCAGCGCGACGGGGGCGATGAGCCAGCGTTCACGCCGCTCGGTGCGCGCCATCGCCAGGCCAGTCACGGCGCAGGCCGCCGGAACCAGCGGCAGCACATAGCCAGGCAGTTTGTTCACCGACGCCGAAAAGAAAACCAGGCCAAACGCGACCACCGCCGATAACGTGCGAGCGCGCTCGTCTTCTTTGATATAGCGGATACTTGCGCCCAACAGCGGAAACCAGGGAAAGAGGAACAACAGGAATACGGGAATGTAAAACCACCATGGCTGCTCGTGCTGGAGCGAATTACTGAAAAAGCGGCCGAATTGTTGCTCCAGAAACAGTACGCGGGGGAACTGCCAGCCGTTCCGCAGCGTCCCGATCACGTGCCATGGCAGCGCGACTGCGGCAAATACGATGATCGGCCACGACGCGAACCAGCGGTGCCAGTTGCGGCGATCCGCCACGAGCACCGGCAGAAACAGGACGAGCGGTGGAAGGCTCTTCGCCAGCACGGCGATGCCAAGCGCCGCTGCGGCGGCAATCCGATTCGGTGGTGCGCCATCCGCCTTCAACGAGAACAAAATGGCCGCCGAGAAGAACACCGCCAGCGGCAAATCGGTAACTGCGACGTGGCTGTAGGCCAGCCATCCGGCACTGGTAGCGAGAATCGCGCTGGCGAAATTCGCCACTCTCTCATCAAAGACCCGCTTCAGCCGCCAGCGAAAAAACANNCCTGAACCCGGTGGCCGTCATCCAGTAAAGCAGGGCTGGCTTCTCGAACCACGGCTTTCCCCAGAGCCTCGGCGTGACCCAGTCGCCGGAACGGGCCATGGCGCGCCCGATGTCCGCATACCGCGGCTCGTCGGTGCTGTACATGCCCATGCTGGTCAGGTTGGTCAGGTATAGCGTGGCAACAATCGCCGCGCATACCAGCCAGGCTGCCGCCGACAGATTTGTCGCGCCCTTTTTGGAAAAAATCGCCAACACACGAGTATGACGGGTAGCCCGTCGAGGCTACGTCACGGGTTCGTCAAGTCTCCGGATAAGACCGCGGGACGGGACCGCGCCGTCAACGCGGCCCGCGAGCCACGTCCGGCAAGGTCCCATCCGATCACCGGGAATCGGCGATTATTACTAATCGCTGAGCTTACTCTTAAGTCCGCCGGCAATGCGTTCTGTGTCTTCCTCAACCAGTTCGATGGTTTCGGATACGGTCGGTTCCGCCAGATCTTCCGCCTTTGGCGTCGGTTTTGTTTCTTCTTTCATCGTTTTGTCCTTTCTTCGCGGCGGGCCGTTCGGGTTCCGCTCGCGCCGTCATATAGTGCGTCATATAGTGTCTCAAGGTCGCCCGGCGTTTCACCCCCGCTGCGTTCTCGGGTTATGGATCGTCGCCCGGCTTGGTGGCGCCGCCCGGCGGGTCCCTCTCCCACGTTCCGGGTGGGAATTCAATCTCCGGCACGATAGCCATCGGTCAGCGTCCCGAGGAACGCGACGACCGCGTCAATTTCCTCCTCCGACAGCGCCGGTGGTTCGCCGGGTTTTCGGCCGAACGGGGCGCGCATGTCGATATTGGCGCGATATTCGGCAGGCAAATCGTCGAACTTCATCACAGTCCCTCCGCGGCCCGTCGGATACCATTTCTCCGGGTTTGTGTCGCGTTGCGCATAGAATGCGACTGCTTCCTTAAACGTATGAAACACGCCGTTGTGAAAGAACGACCTGCGCGTCGCGACGTTGCGAAGGGATGGCGTCATAAAGCTGCCGCAGTATTCATTTCGAGTCCGCAGGTCGGTCCGCTCGGGACCGCACAGGCCAAGGTCGTGCCAGCGCCGGTCCGAATTCGCCGGGATCTCGCGATTGCGCGGCACCCCAAGCGCGGCAAAACCGTAGTCGGTGAATTGCGGAGGTGTGCCGTTCGCGCCGCGCGTGGCGGTGTGGCACCGCGCACAGTTGCCTTTTTCAGCATCGGTGAAAAGTTTCAATCCCCGGCTTTCCGCCTGACTGAGGCTCGCTTTACCCGCTAACCATGCATCGTACTTGCTGCTGTAGGGATAAAACTCCCTGAAGTCCTGTTGCCATGCCTCGAGGGCTTCCAGGATCACGCCGAACAACGCATGGTTGTCCGCGCCGGCGACGGATAGTTTTGCAAGTTGCGCCGAGTAGCCGGCCTTCCGCGCCGCGGCGACGACGGCTTCTTCGCCGGCATTTGCCATTTCGCGACCGGATAACAGCGGGATGCGGGCCTGATCGCGCAAGCGGTCCACCCTTCCGTCCCAGGTGATGCCACCGGCCGGTCCGTTGTCGATGCTGTCGTCGTCCGCGTCGCCGGAGCCGAAGGCGTGCTCGCTGAACTGCGGAATCGTCTGCAGGTACCGGAGCGACGGCACGGCCCGTATGCCCGGCTCGCGAAGGCTGGCGCCGCCGAATTGCACCGACATGGAATTCGGCGGGCCATAGGCGAACGAAGGATCGTGACACGTGGCGCACGACATCTTTCCGGAGCCGGAAAGGGACGGATCGAAGAACAGCCTTCGGCCGAGCGCAGCCAGTTCTTCCGCCCGCCGCAGAGATTGCGCGCGCGTCGGGCCGCCCGCCACTTCCTGTGCCAGGAGCAGGGTTGCCAGGAGACCGCACAGCAGCAGGAAGCGCGCGAACCGGCGCGTCCCAGGCGGCAGTCTCATACAATCGAATTTGCTGCTTCCGGCCGCCCGAAACAAGTCGTTTTACGCCTCTATGAAAACAATACTCTCATTGTCAATGGCTCTGGCTGTCGCGGGATTGACCGTCGTTTATGCGCAGTCCGGTCTCGATCGCATCGGGAACATTGTGGTGATCTTTGCGGAGAACCGCAGCTTCGACACGCTGTACGGCTCATTTCCGGGCGCGGATGGATTGGCGCATCCGGCTGAGCCCGTGTTTCCGCAGGTCGATCGCGACGGCACTCCGCTGCGGGAATTGCCGTCCGTGTGGGGCGGGCTGACCGCGGCTGGCGTCACGCCGCCGGTGACGGAGGCGCAGACGGCCCATCTGACGAACAAGCCGTTCGCCATCGACGGTCCGGATGGATTCAACACTTCGGCCGGCATCGTAACGCGTGACCTGTGGCACCGCTTCTACCAGAACCAGATGCAGATCGACGGCGGCAGAAACGACAAATTCGTCGCGTATGGCGATTCGGGCGGGCTCGCGATGGGGCACTATGACGGGTCGAAAATGAAAATGTGGGAAATCGCCAGGCAATATACGCTGGCGGACCATTTCTTCATGGGGGCTTTCGGCGGCTCGTTCCTGAATCATATCTGGCTGGTGTGCGCATGCGCGCCCGAGTATCCAAATGCGGATCGAAGCCCGGCGAAGCCATCGATCGCGGTGACGGAAGCCGACGGCGTCTCGCTGAAGATCGCGCCGAATTCGCCGCCATCGGCGCTCACCGGTACAGCGAAGTTCGTCGGCGACGGCAATCTGACACCCGATTTTTTCGCGGTCAATACCATGCAACCGCCCTATCAGCCAAGCGGGAACAAGCCGGCAGCCGGCGGAGATCCGGCCCTGGCCGATCCGATGAACCCGACGACTCTTCCGCCACAAACGCGGCAAACCATCGGCGACCTGCTCTCGGCGCAAGGCGTAAGTTGGGCCTGGTATTCCGGGGCGTGGCAGGCAACTCTTTCGGGGAATAATGCGCGCCCCGTTCCGAACTTCCAGTACCATCACCAGCCGTTCAATTATTTTTCCAGTATGGCGCCGGGGACCAGCGAGCGGGCGAAACATCTTAAAGACGGAGGCCTCGCAGGCTCCGAATTCATAAAAGCGATTGACGCCGGTACGCTCGAACAGGTCGTTTTCTACAAGCCGCAAGGCAATCTGAACGAGCACGCCGGTTACGCGGACGTGCTGGCCGGCGACGAACACATCGCAGACGTAATCTCGCATCTGCAGAAGAGTCCGCAGTGGAAGAACATGGTCGTCATCGTGACCTACGACGAGAACGGCGGCTTCTTCGACCATGTCGCGCCACCGAAAGCCGACCGGTGGGGACCTGGCTCGCGAATTCCGGCGATCGTCATCTCACCTTTTGCCAGGAAGGGTTATGTCGACCATACGCCGTACGACACGACATCTATTCTGCGTCTTATCATGAAGCGCTTCGGATTGCCTGTTCTGCCCGGAATTCAGGCTCGCGACGCAGCCGTAAAAACCAACGGGGGCCAGCCGCTGGGCGATTTGACGAACGCGCTTCTGTTGGCCCAGTAAGAGGATACGAACGGACGGGGGTGGGCGATGCTCCGCCGGATCGATCATCAGCCAGTCTCTCCCTATTCCTTATTTCGCGCGAGCAATTCGTTGCCGTCCGCCAGCGCTGTGCCGAATGGCAGCGCGGTCCACGGGATCTCCTGCTCCCCGCCGCGTCTGCGAAGAATGGCCGCGTTCAAAGCGTCCGTCGAAACGTTGTCGGGATTGACGGGCCAGACCGTGCGCGCCGAAGTCAGCACGAGAATGTTCGCGATCAGGTCGCGCTCGGGAATATCGGGGTGAGCGATCTCGGCCAGCCGGCGAGGGCCTCCAGCCAGCGCGCCGACGATATGCCGCGCAGTGCGGTTGTCGAACTTCACAGTCCCGGCCGGCGTCTTCATCTGGTATTCGACCGCGTCCTTGCGCCGGGCCAGAAAGAAGGCACTGCGCAAAAGGCGGCTCTTCCGGTCGCCCTCACTCAGTCGCGTGCCCTCGCGAATGAAGACATCGCGGCGGAAACACTGGTCGAGGAAATAATCTCTGACCAGCTCCCGGGCATCTTCGTCGGCAATATCAGCGAGCACCTCTCTGGCTGCCCGGCGCAGAACGAAGGAATCGTGATTTTCAATCAGCGTCGCCGAACCGACCGGTTGCAATCCGATTTCCCGCATTGCCGCGCGCATCTCCGTGACGCAAATGGGTTCCCAGTTTGCGTTCATGAGCTCATGCGCCAGATAAGCGGACGAAAAGCTCTCCGGCTTTTCGTTCAGCGAAACCGCAAGAGGACTAAGAATCAGCGCGGGGGCCTTGAGTGCGGTGAGCGACCGCGCGACCTGCACGGCGGCCATTACACGCTCCTGGCTGTTTCCGGGCAAGGTCCGTCCCAGGGTGCGCACAAGCCTCTGCCAGGGAAGGTCCGCAGCCCTTCCTGGCATGGCGTTGTAGCTGACGTAGACCAGGCCGCCGGGCTTCAGGTGCCGGTCGATGAAGCGGCGCAGGGACCGCCTGACCGTTTCGCTCACCCACGTGTAAACGCCGTGAGAGACGATGTAGTCGAAGCCGGGATAGTCGGCTTCAATCGCCGAATCGAAGTCCAGTGCGTCGAAACTGACGTTCGAAATGCACGCGTCCGCCGCGAAACTCCGCGCAAAACCGATGTGCTCCTGCATCGCGTCGATGCCGCGAAAGATGCCGGACGGATGTGTCGCAGCCAGAATCGCGGCCGTCACGCCATTGCCGCAGCCAAGGTCGCACCATGCGAACGAGTTTTCACGGCCCGGCGGCACAAACCCGCCAACCAGCGCCACGTGGTCCAGCCACGCGGGCGCCAGTTCGCGAATGAAATTACGGATATAAGGGATGTCGGCGATGTACCCGTCGATATGCCGATGGTTAACCAATTCCTCAGTCCAGGCCTAGCCTCCATCGGTCCATGTCCACGTCTCTACATGGTTGCCCGCACCTGTGACGCGTTCCGTTTCCGCATCAACCAGCTCGATGGTTCCGGTCTCCGTCTTTTCCGCCGTGTCGTCTGTCTTTGACGGCAGCTTCGTTTCTTCACTCATTGTTTGTGTCCTTTCCCGAATCGGGAGCATGCGCGGCCCCCGCGATCATCGTATACCAAGTGAGGCGGAGTCCCAAACCGTTACAGGCGGCGCCTGCGCGACGCTTTTACCCCGCTCAATGCGCCTTCATCGGATCGGCGCCCACCGTCCAGCCGGTCTTCTCGTTTGCCTCGGCGTTCTGCTGCCGAAGCCAAGTCAGCAGCGGCTGGAAATACTCCACCATCGCCGACGCGTCCACCCGATCTTCACCCGTCATCAGCTTCAGCGTCTCGGGCCACGGCCGGGACTGGCCCGCCGCGAGCATGGCCTTCAGCTTGTCGCCCGCGGCCTTCGACCCATAGAACGAGCAGCGGTTCAGCGGACCCGTATATCCCGCCGCGCGGCACATCGCGCGATAAAACTGGAACTGGTAAATCCTCGCGAGGAAGTAACGGGCGTAGGGCGTGTTCGCCGGAATGTGGTACTTCGCTCCCGGGTCGAAATCGGCCTCCGTGCGGTCCACTGTCGGCGCAATTCCCTGATATTTTTCGCGCAGCGCCCACCATGCCTTGTTGTAATCCGCGGGCTTCACCTGGCCCGAAAATACTTCCCAGCGCCACTTATCGATGAGCAGGCCGAAGGGCAGGAAGGCGATCTTGTCGAGAGCGGTGCGAAGCAGAATCGGAAGATCGGCCGACGCGGGCGGAATCGTCTGAATCAGACCGATCTGCTTCAGGTATTCGGGCGTGATCGAGAGCGCCAGCGAATCGCCTATCGCTTCGTGAAAACCGTCGTTCGCACCGTTGCGGAACAGGAACGGCAGATTGCGGTATTGCAGATAGTAGTAAACGTGGCCGAGTTCGTGGTGGACGGTGATGAAGTCGTCGGTAGTGCCGTGGATGCAGAGTTTCAGACGAACGTCCTGGTCGAAATCGACGTCCCATGCGCTGGCGTGGCAGACCACCTCGCGGTCGGCCGGACGCGTGATCATGGAACGCTGCCAGAAGGTGTCGGGAAGCTTTTCAAAGCCGAGCGAGCGGAAGAAACTCTCGCCGTACTCCACAACCTGGCGCGCCGTGGTCTTGCGCTCCTTGAGAATGTCGCCGATGTCGTAAGTGGCGGGCGCGGCGGGCGGCGCGACAATGTCGTAAACGTTGCCCCACTCCTGCGCCCACATGTTGCCAAGCAGATGGGCGGGGATCATGCCGTCTTTGCGCCCGGCATCGGCTCCGTATTTCGCGATCAGCCTGCGGCGCACATAAGCGTGCAGTTCCTTATAGAGCGGTTCCACCTGGGTCCACAGGCGCTCCAGTTCGGCCGAGAACTGTTCGGGAGTCATGTCGTAACCCGCGCGCCATAGAGTGCCGGTATCGGCGAACCCGATCTCGCGGGCGCCCTGGTTTGAAAGCTGAACGAAACGGCTGTAGCGATCGCGCATCGGCGCGCCGACTTTTCGCCAACCGGTCCACATGTCGGCAAGCTCTTTCGGATCGCGGGATTTCGCCATGCGTTCTTCGAGGTCGTCGATGCCGAGGCATGCATCGGGTTTAGCGGCGCCGTCCGGGCAGTACTTGCCCTTGCCGTAACTCGCATTCAGGGACGACGCGACCTGCGTGAGCTCTTCGCGGAGTTTGGCGTTGTGGGGAGCGGGAAGGGTGAGCGAAAGCTTGAGCAGCAGTATTTTGCGCTTGATATCGGCCGGAAGATCGAGTGAGGCGAACGCCTTCGCCTGGTCGACCAATTCGGTTGTGCGGGCGATGAGGCGATCGTTTTCGGCCGCGGTAAGCAGATCGGTGTCGTCGTTGATGTAGGTTTCGTCCACCCACTCGGCGCGTTGGCCCAGCGTGCTGAGCTTCAGAAGGTCGGCTTCGGCCTTGTTCATGAAGGCCCGGGCCGAAGCGACGGTGGGAGCGGCTGGTTTGGTCTGAGCAACGGCGTAGAAACCGGCGGCGAGCGTGAAGGCAACCGCCGCGAAAAATGCGGAGCGATGAAGTGAACTCATTTGTAATGGAGTGTAGCGCAGTGGAAGGCAAATGCGCGCAAGCGGCCGGGGCGGGCGCGGCATACCCGGAAGCGCCGGTAGCTGCTCCGGGAACAGCGCGTGTGCCGCCCTCGCCACCCGGCTGAATCAAGCCCGCGCGTCAGTCCGGCCATTAACCCGGCCCCGCAAGGCTACTCGCCACTCGATTAAACTGATGACATGTTGATCGGAGGCGTGCTGGCGCTTTTTCTGGCCCAGGCGCAGGACTATCTGGCTCAGGGCCTCAAGGCCCTCGATGCGAACCAACCGGCCGCTGCCGAACCGCTCCTCCGCAAAGCCGTCGAAACGGACCCCACCGATCTTCAGGCCCAATTCAACCTCGCGCTCGTCCTCGGCATGGAGGGAAAGGACGCCGAAGCGGTCGCGGCTTATCGCAGGACGCTCGAACTGAAGCCAGCGCTCTACGATGCCGACGTGAATCTCGGCATCCTGCTGCTGCGCGACAAGCAGCCTGCCGACGCCGCCATCGTCCTGAAAGAAGCGTCCGAACAGAAACCGACCGAATTCCGTCCGCGGATGCTTTACGCCCAGGCCCTTTTCGGATCGGGCGATTTCGAGCAGGCCGAACAGCAATTCCGTGCCGCTCTCGGGATCGATCCGAAATCGGCCATCGCGAACCTTGGCCTCGCGCGGTCGCTGTTGAAGCAGGCAAAACTGGCCGAGGCAGCGGATTACTACCGCGTGGCGGCATCGCTCGACCCCGCGAATAAGAGCGCGATCCTCGAACTCGGCGCCGAATACGACAAGGCCGGCCAGATCCCGGAAGCCATCGCGATCTTCCGCGAATTCCCCGAGTACCAGGCCGTCACGAAGCGGCTCACGGAACTTCTCGTCGGATCGAACAACGCGATTGCCGCCATACCGAATCTGGAGGCGGCGGTAAAGCGGTCGCCAAGCACCGCCAACCGCCTTTCGCTGGCCGACGCATACCGGCTAACCGGCCAGAAGGCGAAGGTTCTGGAGCAATTGCAGCTTGCCTCCGCGGCCGACGCATCCAACTTCGATCTGCGAATGGCCTATGGCCGCAACTTACGCGACGACCACCAGTTCCTCGCCGCCGCCCGCGAATTTCAGGCCGCCGCCACGCTACGCCCGGATTCGGTCCCCGCTCTGAACGAACTGGCCGGCGTGCTGATCATGGCGCAGCGATTTGACGATGGCCTGGCCACGCTCGATCGCGTGCGCACGCTCGGCAAGGAGATCCCCGGCGACCTTTATCTTCGCGCCATCACGCTCGATAAACTGCATCGCAATCAGCCGGCGCTCGACGCTTACCGGCAGTTCCTTGCGGTGGCCGGAGGCAAGTTTCCCGACGAGGAATTCAAAGCCCGCCAGCGTGCGCGTATTATCGAAAGGGAACTGGGCAAATGACGCTTCTTTACCCGATCTTGTTTCTTTTCGCCGCCGGCGGGACGCCGACGCTCGATCAGGTGCGCGCCGACCCGAGTCCGGAGCACCGAGCCAAGGCCGCCGTCGAATATGCCGCGACCGCCGAACGCGCCGCCGAACTGGCCAATGAGCGCGAAGATGCGGCCTTATTCGCGACCGAGGTGAAGAACATGGTGGCTGCGATGGAACTGGCGCGCGATTCGTTCACCGCCGCCGGCAAGACCCCGGGCCGCCAGCCAGGCGCGTTCAAAGGCGTTGAATTGCGTTCGCACGAAATCCTGCACCGGCTGGGGGATTTGCAGCACAAAATGGATGCAACCGACCAGGCCCTGCTCGATGGGCCGATAATGAAGATACAGGAAATCCACGATGCCTGGTTCGAGGGCATCATGGGCAAGCGGAAATAGGCGATAAGGAGGTTGGCTATGTCGAACGGAATGCGTAAGGGAAGACTGCTCATCGTCACCCTGCTCTTTGCTCTCCCGGCTTTAGCGCAGAAGGACTTTCTCACGCCGTCGGAAGTCGACCAGGTTCGTGAAGTTCAGGAGCCGGTGGCGCGCATCAAGCTCTATTTGTCGTTCGCGAGACAGCGCCTCGATCAGTTGCAATCGCTCATGGTGAAGGACCGCCCCGGCCGTTCCGGCGATATTCGCCAATTGCTTGAGGATTACGGCAGCATCATTGAAGCGATCGACACCGTTTCAAACGACGCGCTCGTGCGCAAGAGCGATCTGACGGCGGGCCCGACGGTAATCGCGGACGGCGAGAAGAAATTCCTCGATCAGTTGCAGAAGCTTCAGGCCAGTTCGCCGCGCGATCTCGGCATGTACGACTTCGAGTTAAAGGAAGCGATTGAGACCACCAGCGACAGCATGGAACTGGCGAAGCAGGACCTCGGCGCGCGCGGCCACGATGTGAATGCCAAAGCCGAGAAGGAGAAGAAAGCGGTTGCCGAGGTGAACGCCGCCGAAAAAAAGCCGGGAGCCAATCCGGCGGCGGATAACGCGGAAGCCGCCGCGGCGGATGCGGCCAAGCCCACCTCGGTTCGCCAGCCGCCTACGCTCTACCGGCCGGGGGAGAAGCCGGATAGTCAGCCGTAGACTCGCGCGACGCATTCGCTCGTTCGCGTTCGCCGCTTTGGGCATCAAGGCAAGGGCGTAAGGAAGGAGGGCACCGTTGTTTCCCGTGATTGTCATTATCATCGTAGCTGCGTCAATATCCGTTCTTGTTTTCGCTGCGACAAGGTCCGACACACTCCGTGTCACACGCTCAACTGTCATCAGAGCATCCCCGGAGCAAATCTTCGCGCTGATCGACGACTTTCATTATTGGACCAAATGGGCTCCGCAAGACACAGAAGACCCGACTATGACGAGAACCTATAGCGGCGCGGCCCGCGGCGTCGGCGCTATCTCGGATTGGGAAGGCGCCCCCAGCGCGGGGAAGGGACGAATGTCTATCACCGAATCGCTGCCCGGCTTGGGAATTTCCGTCAGAGTGGATTTTGAGAAGCCCTTTAAGGCTCATAACCTGAATCGGTTCACGCTGGAGCCTGCCGGAAGCTCGACGAATGTCACCTGGGCGATGGAGGGAACCAACGTCTACATGACAAAAGTGATGAGTGTGTTTGTGAATTTGGACCGGATGATGGGGAAGCACTTCGAGGCAGGTCTCGACAATCTCAGAATGATAGCTGAAAGACAGTTCACTGAACGGAGTTTTCCGGCGTCGGCATGGCAAGCCTCGGAGAGGAATAGAAGGTAGACTCGGGTCGCCAAAGAGGCATCTCGGCCTTGTCCTCTCCAGCAGTGCCATCATGTCTATCGGCAATGGTATTGTTGGAGTGTGTCCGCTTTGCTCTTCGGCCGAGGAACACCAAATCGACCCGGTCATCGCCGAAGCGAGTCACAAATCGGGTTCGGCCCGGAGAGAATTCATTCTGAACCCCGGGTCCTGGGAGGCAGACCTTGGCTGGCCTTGGCCTTACGATTCATATGCAGCCAGTGAGCCGGGCGAACGCCGGGAGCCGTTTTCCCCTGGTCTCTGTTCTGATTCCCTGTTACAACGCCGAAAAGTGGATACGCGAGTCCATTCAGAGTGCGTTGGATCAGTCGTATCCGAATAAAGAGGTCATCGTGGCGGACGATGGTTCCACGGATGGCAGCGCGGGAGTGATACGGAGTTTCGGCGACCGGATCCGGTTTCATTTATCTTCCCACGCGGGCGGCAACGCGACGCGAAACGCGCTGACGCAACTGGCTCGCGGGGAATGGCTGCAGTATCTGGACGCGGACGATTACCTCCTCCCGCGGAAGATTGAGTCTCAAATGGCCAGCGTGCAGCAGGTGGACCCAGCTGTCGTTTACTCCCCGGTGATTCGCTTCGATCAAACCGCCAATCAGTTGGATGAACTCGGCAAACTTGAGGACGACGAATACCTTGCGTTGATTCGATGGGGCGGTATAAACACCGGCGGATTGCTGCTTCGGCGCGACGCGGTTCTCGACGTGGGTGGGTGGAATCCCGGACAGAAATGTTGTCAGGAACACGAATTATTGCTGCGTCTTCGGTTGGCGGAGAACCGCTTCCATTTGCAGGACGAAGCGCTGGCGGTTTACCGGATACACAGTTCCGCGACCGTTTCGCGCGAGGATCCGCTGCTGACGATTCGCACGAGAATGGAACTGACGGACCGGCTGGCGGACCATCTGGAGAGTCTCGGAGAGATGACGCGGATTCGCAAGGATGCGCTGTTTGCGGCGCGTATGGAGTGCGCAAGAACCGCCTTCGGGCTGGACCCGAATGCGGCGAAAGGGTTTTCTCAAAAGGCGTGCGCTCTGGGCCGCATTTGGGTCACCGACTCACCGGCCTTGCCGTTCGGTTATCAACTTGCACTCCGTGTTGCCGGATTTGCCAACGCGGAACGTCTCGCGAAGTTGCTGCGCCGCTGATGTCCGAACGCCAGGTACACGCGGCAGATCGGGTTCCAGGCGACGCTCCGCCCCAACCTGCCGATATTGCCCGCTGGTCGCAATCGCCTGTGGCGGAGTTTCACTCCAGCGTCTTCATACCAGTCTTGCGCCGCGAACAGTTCCGCTTTCGCAGCCGCAGTAAAAATGACCTTGAAAACGATGGGCAACGCTGCTCACGTTCAGCCTTCAATGCTGTCCACGTCACGCCGTTCCGTCGATCCTGATCAAACGAAGCCAGGCGGCTTTCAAGCTCCGGGCCGCCGTCAAGGGGACCTGGTCGGCGTCCAGACTGTCCCAAAGTTGGGCAATCAGCGCGAAGCGGTTCCGTAGCTTGAGGATAAACGACGATCCGGTGGCAGGCGATGGGCGGGAAGGACGCGAAGGACGCGAGCGGAAATTTGCCTTTATGGCGATGCCTGACCGGAGGTTTCCGCGAAGGATTCCGAGCTTACCGTTTGTGTGACGTGAACATTGTAATCCGATTTCATGAATGCACTGCCATTCGTCACGCATCTTCGCCGGCCTCAGGCCCGCGCTCTAAACACCCCAGGCGGAACCCCAAACAGCTTCCCCAGCCGCCGCGCCTGTTCCAGGCTAATTGTCCTCCTGCCATTCACCGATTCGCTCACATGGCTGCGCTGCCCGAATATCGGAGTGGTCCGCCGCAGTCCTGCCGGAGTGCTCCGTCAGAAAATGTAGCCGCTCGGCCGGAGAACTGTCGTCGGAAGGCATGGAATTCCGGCGGTCATACTCCTCAACCAGAATCGCCGGCAAACGCATCAGCCTGGCCTTCTTCGGGCACCCCTGACCGGCCTTTGCCGATGAGTGCCCCCAGCTTCGCCCCAACCTGCCGATATTGCCCGTTGGTGGCAATCGCCTGTGGCAAAATTTCGCTCAAAAGTTGTTCGTAGGTTGCGGACAGCATTTGAAGCTTTCCCTGTAGCGTGATCCGTCGCCGGAAGCGATTGCCTGACCGCCGGAAAATGCGGCCGCCACAGAAAGGTGATTGCAATGAGCAGTTGTCACCGATGGCGGCAGGGAGGCACCGGACAGCGAGTTATGCGCCGGGGTTGGTCTTGGCCGCCTTCGCATCCAGATACCGCTGCCTGCTTTGCACGATCGCCCGCCGCGCTTCCATAGGCCCGCCCCAGCCTTCCATCGTGGTGATCCGGCCTTCGAGCTCCTTGTAAATAGTGAAAAAATGCTCAATCTCGCGCCGCACATGCGCGAAGATCTGGTCCATCGTGTGGATCTGATCATAGCGCGGATTCTTCGTCGGAACCGCGAGTATCTTCTGGTCGCCCTCTTCGGAATCCACCATGTTGAGGACGCCCACCGGCCGAACCTCGATCATCACACCCGGATAGCTCGGCTGCTGCACCAGAACCAGGCAATCGAGCGGGTCGTTGTCTTCGGCCAGCGTGCCTGGAATGAACCCGTAGTCGCCCGGATAATGCATCGGCGAAAACAAGGCGCGATCCAGGCGGAAAACTCCCAGTTCGCCATCGTATTCGTATTTGTTCGCGGAATGTTGAGGGATCTCAACAATCATCCGCACAATTTCAGGAGAATAAGGTCCGGGATCGATCTCGTAGAGGGAAGGCACTAAACGTATTCTACCGACACCATGGTCAACCCCTTCGCCGGAGCCGTGCGGCCCGACCTTTCCGGCAGCGTTCGCCAATCGACATTGCCCCGTCCCGTCTCGATCAGCGTTCCCACGATATTGCGCACCATGTGCTTGAGGAAGCCGTTCCCGCGTACCGTGTAGATCAGCTTGTTCCCCTCGCGTTCCAGCACCGAATTGAAAATGGTCCTGACCTTCGAAGCCGGCTCCGCGCCGCTGTGGTCCGCAGCCGCAAACGCCGTGAAATCGTGCTCCCCTTCGTACACTCTCGCCGCCGCCATCATCACGGCTTCGTCCAGCGGATAGGGATGGTGGTAAACGTATCGCCACTCGATGGGCGGGCAGACCTCGTCGCGGAAGATCGTGTATCGATAAGTCTTCGCCAGCGCATCAAAGCGCGGATGAAACTCGGCGTGGGCTTCTTCCACCCGCAGCAGGCGCACCGACGCCGGCAGCAGCCGGTTCATGGCGCGGCGAAGATTCTCAGGCGGAATTGGATTTTCGATCGTGAACGCGGCAACCTGGGCGACCGCATGCACTCCGGCGTCGGTGCGGCCAGACGCTTCCACGCGAACAGGCCCGCCTTCGATGCCGGACACGATTTCTTCGACGGTGCCCTGGATAGTTGGCAACCCACGCTGCAGTTGCCAGCCGTGGTAATCCGTGCCATCGTAGGCGAGCGTGATGCGAATGCGTCGTGACAAAGTGGCTCTGTGCTGAGACCCCTATGTCGGACGCGAACCAGGTTTCACCATCGGCTCACCGGCCTTGCACATGGGGCACTGATCCGGCTGGTGCGCTTCCACCTTCAGGGTGACCAGCGCGGCGCGCGGAATACCAAGGTCGGCCGCGCCGCCGCTGCGGTCGATAATCGAACCCGCGGCCACCGGGACCGCCCCCGCCGCGCGAACGATTTCGATAACTTCCATCGTGCTGCCGCCCGTGGTGATCACGTCTTCCAGCACAATGACGCGCTCACCCGGCAACAGCGTGAACCCACGCCGCAGCGACATCTTCCGATCCGCGTCGCGTTCGGTGAAAAGGAAGCGCACACCCAGCGCGCGCGCCACTTCGTGCCCGATAATCAAGCCGCCGAGCGCCGGCGAAATCACCAGCGCGACGCCCTCCGGCCCCGCCAGTTCGCGCAGCCTGGCCGCCAGCGCCCGGCCCAGCGTTTCGGCATGTTGCGGATGGGCCAGCACCAGCGCCGATTGCAGATACTCTCCGCTGTGCAGTCCGCTGGTGAGGCGGAAATGGCCGCGCAGATACGCGCCGGTTTGTCGAAAAAGGTCGAGAACGCTGGTTTCCAAACGGCTACTATAGCAAGCGAACTCAGTAATGCGTCGAAGGCGGCGGCGGAAACCGCGCAATCGGCGTGGAAGTCTTCCGGCCGTCGCGCCCCGTCTGGACCCGAAAGCGGTCGATTCGGTCCCCGTTCAGCAACGCGTACCCTTCAGTCGTCGTGAGCCGCAGCGATTCGCCCTCGCGCGCAATCCCGGTCACGACGAACTCGACGTCGTATTTCCAGACCGCGTGTGTCCGCCTGTCCCATCGCACCAGACCCCCGGGGAACGTCGAAATATCTTCGCCAAACTGGTCCAGCCCGAGCCACACCACTTCCGGCTCCACGAGGATCGCGCTCACTTCGCAACACGCCACTGCCGGCGGCGAAAACAACTCGTACTTTCGCGTAGCGGCATCAAAGTAGCCGAAAGCTCCGACGCCGCGCATGCCTTCGCCATCGTAAAAGCTCTTGCCGAACCAGAGTTTGTCGCCTTCCACCTGATTCGGCCCGATCGTCTCTTCGCGCTCATAGTGATTCGCGGTCGCGCTCAGGGGATTGATCGCGACATCTTTTGGCCGCAGCCGCGCGTAAGTAGCGAAGTCGCTCTGCGGCAGCGGGTACATCCTCGAACCCGCGCCGATCCGCTCGACCACACCATGCGACCGCACGCCGAAGTCGTCTTTGCTGTGTTCCAGTTGAAAGGCGCCGTTCGGGCCGAACCTGACTGCTTCGGGTTCGGCAGCGCAAATCAACAGCACGGCGAAACCGAAGATTGCGAGCGAAATCCCGCGAATCGTCACATCCTATTATTGCCGCCTGAACGACCCCGACTGCGGCGCCATCCCGGCGGATCCCCGGTTGCACGATTGGGCTGTAACATAAATCGGTGAGCGAACGCAATCCCCTTGTAGTTTCGAGACCCGCAGGAAATCGGCCGCCCTCGCTCGTGCTTGCGCCCGATCGTGAGCCCTCGCCGGACCAAATGGTCCAGGCCGTCAGCGGAAAGTTGCGAATCCTCAGGGACGGAAACCGAATCGGTTTCGCTCTGCGCCCGAAGCACCGCCAACGGTTTCTTTCGGCGGTTCAGCACGGATATCTGGCGGAGTCGCCGGAGTCCGGACCGCTCGTGGACGCATTCCTTTGGTGGTGCGAAGCCGGAGAAATCCCCTGCGTGCGGTTTCAGGTCGAGCGCGAATGCATCAGTTTCACCGGGCATGAGAACCCTGCGGAAGACCCGCATGTCAGCTTGCACTTCAGCATGGCCACCAGGGGCAGGATTCTTACCAAAACCGGTGTGCCGGCCGTCGCCGGAATTCTTTTCGACCGACTGCTGGAAATGAACCTATCCCCCTGGGATGTCTCCGCGGGTGCCCTGCCTTTTCGCGACGCGCAACGGGTGGCCTGCGAGTTGCTGAGTGTGTCGCGTACGCCGGGGATGACTACCGACAGCCAGGAGAATCCCCCGGCGGCAAACCGCGAAACGATCCACTGAAGCGACCGAACTCGCGCCTCGATTTCGCCAACGCATACCTGCACCAATTACCGGGTTTTGCCTGCCCGAACGGGCGATGCGGGAGCCGGGCCGAATCGGTCATGATCGGGTCATGGAACATATCCTCAGCAGTTTTTCCGCTAACTTGGCCGACCTTGTGGAACACGCCGGCCACTCCGCCGTTGGCATCGAAGCGCGCCACCGGATCGGCTCGAGCGGTTTCCTCTGGAAGCCCGGCGTCATCGTCACCACCGACCACTCCCTCCGCCGCGACGAAGACATTCCGGTCATACTTCCCACCGGGAATCGAGTCTCTGCCGAACTCGCCGGCCGCGATCCCGACACCGACATTGCCGTCCTGCGCGCCATCGGCGCCGAAACCCCGCCGCTCGAACAGGCTCCGCCATCGCGCGCCGGCGAACTGGTCCTCGCCGTCGGCCGCCACGCTCCCGGCGTTCTCGCCGCACTCGGAATCGTCAGCACCGCAGCCGGCCAATGGAAAACCTGGCGCGGCGGCCAGCTCGATTCGCTGCTGCGCCTCGACATGGGTGCCTACCCACGCTCGTCCGGCAGCATGGTGACCGACACTCAGGGCCGCCTCGTCGGCATGCTCACAACAGGGCTCACCCGCACCGCGCCCGTCGCGATCCCGGCATCCACTATCGAGCGCGTCGCCACGGAACTGCTCTCACATGGCCGCATCGCCCGCGGCTACCTTGGCGTCGGATTGCAGCCCGTGGCCCTCCCTCCCGCACTCTCCGCGTTGCTGAACCGCGACCAGCATTCTGCCGTCATCGTGCTCAGCGTCGAACCTGGCGGCGGCGCCGATTCCGGGGGGATACGGCTTGGAGACATCATTGCTGAAATCCACGGCCGGCCGGTCACGGACATCGACGATCTCCGTGCCGCCCTCCACGGCTTGATCGGCACTGAAGTCCCGGTCGTGGTCCTGCGCGGCGGCCAACGCGCCGACCTTCGCGTCACGGTTGGCGGGACAAGGAACTGATGAGCATCGGTGAAGTCGGCGAAAGGCTGCGGCGATCAACCGTCGTCGTAACGAACGGCGCAAAGATCGGCTCGCCACGCGGCAGGAAGGAGGGAGCCGGCTCCGGAATCGTCTGGGACGCCTCAGGCCTCATCGTCACCAACGCCCACGTGGTCGATTCCCCCGACCTCACCATCCAATTCCGGGACGGTCGCACCACTCGCGCGGTTCTCGACCGTCGCGACCTCGGGCGCGACCTCGCCATCCTCCGTGTGGAATCCGGCCGCCTCGAACCCGCCCGTCGCGGCGAGTCCCGGCTGATCCGCGTCGGCGAACTGGTCATCGCCGTCGGCAATCCGCTCGGGTTCATCGGCGCTCTGAGCACAGGCGTGGTGTATGGTTTCGGACCCGCGGACATCGGAAGCCACGAATTCATTCAAACCACCGCGCGCTTGGCCCCGGGCAATTCCGGCGGACCGCTCGCCGATGCCGAGGGCAACGTCATCGGCGTTAATGCTGCGATCGCTTCCGGCGGCTTGGGCCTTGCCGTGCCCGCTAACGCTGTCCGGCGGTTGCTGGTGGAAGGCCCTCCCGCCGAACTCGGCGTTACGTTGCGTCCCGTCCGAATCCCGGGACCCGGCGGCGGCATCGGATTGTTAGTGCTATCCACCGCAGTGGGCGGACCTGCCGACTACGCCTCATTGCGAGTCGGCGACCTTCTTACGGGCGTGAACGGAAAGCGGTTGACCGGAGCCGACGACCTCCGCGAGTCGCTCGACCGGACCCGCGGCGCATTTCTGACGATTCAGTTCATGCGGGGTGGGGAAGGGAAGGGGCGGGAGGTGACGGTACGGCTGAGGCAGGACAGCGCGGCTTGATCGAAACGGACGATGAGCGAATCCGCGTGCTCGTAGTAGGCGACTCGCCGGTGGCGCGCGCCGGCCTCGAAGCCGCTATCGCCGATGCGGATCGGTTTGAGGTTGTCGGCACATGCAGCCCGGCGAGCGCGTCCGCGCTTTTCGAATCTACAGGAGCCGCCTGCGTTCTAATGGAAAGCGGAGTTTTCAGCGCATGGCGCGCGCACGCGGCTGCGTCGGGCGACGGAAACGCATCGGGAACCAAACTCGTGCCCGGATTGCTGGCGGCAGCGCTCACCCCGCGCGAAGTCGAAGTACTGCGCTTGCTCGCCGATGGCGCGAGCAATAAGATCATTGCGCACAAGCTCGGCATTTCGGACCACACAGTCAAATTTCACGTCACTTCCATTCTGTCGAAGCTGAACGCCGGCACCCGCACCGAGGCCGTGACTTTGGGAGTGCGCCTGGGGCTGGTCTACCTTTGAGATCACACGCAGGAGGGATGGAATCAGTCCGGAGTGGGGCTCGCTTCGCGGCTATACTAAGAAGGAAGGTTTTAGCCGGTGCGCTTTGAATGGGACGAGGACAAGGCGGCGGCAAATGTATGGAAGCATGACGTTTCGTTCCCAGAAGCCGCAGCGTCTTTTATGATTCGTTATCTGCGACAGGCAAGGATCCCGAACACTCCATCGACGAGCAGCGCTTCGTGACGTTCGGAATCTCCGCCTCGGGTCGCCTTCTTGTCGTTGCGCATACGGACCGTGACGATAGGGTTCGCATCATCAGCGCGCGTCGCGCTACTGGCGCGGAGAGAAATATCTATGAAGAAATCCACTAAAGGGCAGCCCGACGATTTACGCCCACAATACTCAAGTTCCGATTTCCCGGAACTGGTCAGGGGCAAGTACGCCGCCAAACTGAGGAAGAGTTCGAACGTCATCATTCTGGATCCGGAACTGGCCGACCTCTTTCCGAACAGCGAAGCCGTAAACTCCGCCCTCCGCTCGCTTTCTGAGATTGCGCGCCGAGCGCGCCTCCAGCCCCACGTTTAGAGACGAAGCGCCGCGCGCACGCCGTCAACCACCGTTCCGTAGAGCTTCTTGACACGGAAGCCGCGGCAAAAAGCCAGTGACCGTGGAGCGTCATTCGCCTTGTTCTTACCGTGACATGTGGCGATGCACTCGTTCCTTACCCCGCCTGAAGCGATACAAACTAAACAAGTCTAACGCTGCTGGGCGGATAGCCATCAATGGTCCTTTAAGTGCCCCGGAGTGATCGGACCACTACAATTACATGCGCCGGTTATCCGAGTACATAGTCGAGGGTTACGCGTCCGGGCATCGAAAGAACGTCGCGGTCATTCTGTTTTTATTGGTGCCAATCGCCAACGCGGCGCCCACTTCCCTGCAGTTTCTTCAAACCGCGAATGCAGGCGTTCAGGGCGTCGTCCCGATGCCGAGCGGCAGCGTCCTGGTTTTCGGGTCGGCGCAGCCCTACCCCTGCACCGTTTACAGCCCGCCCGGCTGCGTGCAGATTTCACCCCCTTTGCTTGCCATACTCAACGCGTCTGGAAACCAGGCGGCGGTGCTGCCGTTTGAGGCGCTCGGAAGCCGCGATTCCACGATCTTGAGCGCCGCCGTCGATGGAAGCGGCAACGTGTGGATTGCCGGCACCACGGACTCGGACGATTTTCCATTGCTTCACCCCCTTTTCTCGGCGAAGCCCGCCTACGGGTCGATTCGTTTCGTCGCAAAGCTCGACCCGAAACTCAACATTCTGTTCTCGACGTACTTCGCGGAGCCGCTCGGTTATCTGCTCGCCCCACTGGAAATCATCGTCGCTCTTGACAGCTCCGGAAACGCATACGTCGCCGGAACGACAGCCGATTCCGCGTTTCCCGTTACAGCACCGGTTTTCGGAACCGGTGGTCCCGATCCTGGCGTTCTTGCCTTCGCATTCGTAGCGAAAATTGCCGCCGACGGCTCAGCGGTTCTCTACAGCCGCCTCCTGGGTGGCGACGGCAGTGGTTGCCAGGGAGTCAGTTCGTGCACAGGTTACACCTTCTACACTGCCCCTTTCGCGATCGCAGTCGATGCCGGCGGCAACCTTACCGTGGCCGGAACCACTCTTGCTACCAACTTCCCGATCACCGCGAACGTGTACCAGACCGGCGGCGGAGCGTTCGTCACTCGCATTTCGGCGGATGGATCGAAGATGATGTGGTCCACGGAAATTGGGATTGCGCCACCGCCGGCACATTATCCTGCCGTCAGTTCGGCGCAATCGATCGCGCTGGACGCAGTGGGAAATGTCTACGTCGCGGGATCTGCGCTGGCGCCAATTGCCACCACGCCGGGTGCGCTGCAACCAACCCTGCAATTCACATCTGTTGGCACTCCTGCCGGCGAGGTAACCTCGATTGGCTTTGCCGCAAAGCTCAGTTCGGACGGTACCCAGCTTCTTTTTGCCACAAATCTCGGCGGCGCGAATGGCGCGACGCTCTCGGGTCTCACCCTCGATCCGACGGGGAATGTCTGGATCTCTGGCAATACCAGTTCTTCCAATTTCCCGGGTCTCAACAATCCTTCGTCGGCTGACCTCGATTTCGTGCTGGAACTGAACGCCGACGCCACGGCGCTCCGGCAGATTTCCGCTCTGGTACCGGGCACAGCAACTCTGTCACCTGGGTTCGATTCCAACGGAAATCTGCTCCTGTTGGGCAGTGCCGGAAACATCCTTCGCCTCGATATTCCAACCGTCACGTCAGCTCCGGCGATTTTCGCCCTGACGAACTCGGCGATTCCCAGGGCCGGAGCCACCATCGCGGGCGGCGAGCTTGCTACTCTCTACGGAGTCGGGCTGGGCTCCGCGTCGGGACCGGCGCCAGCGGGCGGTATTGTTGGAGAACCGGATTCGAATGGCATCTACCCCACGGAACTCGGTGGCGTTTCCGTGGTGTTCGCGCCGAACGGAACCATGGCAGAGAGAGCGCCGCTTCTCTACGTGGGACCCAATCAGATTAACTTCCAGGTGCCTTTCCTTCTGGCCGGGCAACCCATGACCGTGATGACTTCCACTGGCGGCACCGTTCCTCTGCAACCACCCGGAAACGGCTCCATTGGCATCTTCGGAGTGTTGAACCAGGACGGATCCATCAACAGCGCACTGAATCCCGCTCAGGAGGGATCGATCGTTGTCTTGTATGCGACCGGAATGGGGCGCCCCTCCGCGACTTCCCCGGACGGCGCAATTTCGCCGTCCGCGGATTCCGCATTTGAGAACCTCATGGAAGTAACGTTCCAGTATTTTGATGGTCAATCCTTTGGCTACAGCCTGCCTGTGTTGTACGCCGGAACCGCGCCGGGCCTCATTAATGGGTTGGATCAGGTCAATGTGCAATTACCCTTCGGCGTCGCGAGCCCCCGCCTCACGATCACCGAGGGTGTCTACCTCGCCGTAAGCTCGAATCCCGTGCTGGTCTACACCCAATAGCCGGCGGACTCTCAGCGCGTGACTATGCACGAGTTCAGATTGACCTCGGCCCGCCCGTAGTCGACCGCCTTCACCCTCCGGACCGCCATTAAAAAAACTCTTGCATTTGACTTGCACGGGTGCTACAGTATGTAACGTGACATCACGTAGCATCCATGCAAGGCCCCTCACGAAGCTCCAGCAGGCAATCCTCGATTTCATATGGTCGAACACCACCGCTACCGCCGAACAGGTGCGCGCGGCCATCGCTGCGGACCATCCGCTCCGCGAGTCCAGTATGCGAACCCTCTTGCGGCGCCTGGAAGCGCAGGGGTATCTGGCTCACTCCGTGGAAGGCCAGACCTTCGTTTACCGCGCGACCGCGGCGCGCGGCAGCGTTGCGGTCGGCGCTGTGCGAAGCGTGATCGAGCGCTTCTGGGCGGGTTCGGTGGAGCAGTTCGTGCTTGGAATGGTCGATGAGAAAGTACTCACGCCCGCTCAGTTGGAAAAGCTGGCGCGGAAAGTGAGAAATGCGAAATGATTAACATCGTCCGGATCGCCCTTGAGTCTTCCGCGCAGTCGGTCGCGCTGGCTCTGTGCGTTGCCCTGATTCTGGCCGCCGCCCGTATTCGTTCGGGAGCGGTCCGCCACGCGGCGTGGACCGCGGTCCTTTGCGGCATGATGCTGATGCCGGCCCTTTCCCGTATCGCTCCGAAGGTGCAGGTTACGATGCCGTTGCCTCCGCTACCCTATGCCGACTTGCACGCTGCCGATGATGTGGCGCGACCCCGGCCGGCGAGTGCGGCTTTATCAGCTGTGGACTTCCCACTCAGGAACCACAAGGCACCGCAACCTTCGGCGATTTCGAAACGGCTGCCGCTTTCCGTCCCCATCGCCGCTCTTTATTTCACTGGATTGCTGTCTTTGCTGTTTCGTCTGATTCCCGGATGGCGGGCCGCCCGCCGTATATCGCGTTCCTGCCAACGGGTTCAGGCTCCTTTCCCCGGAGTGGACGTCTGCGAGTCGCCGATCGTCAACACACCGCTGACTGTTGGGCTGTTCTCACCCCGCATTGTACTTCCCATGACCTGGCGCGAGTGGACAAGCACAAAGCTCCTGGCCGTACTGGCTCACGAAGCGGCTCACGTGCAGAACCGCGACTCCCTCGTGAATCTGGTGGCCTGGCTGAACGGCTGTATCTTCTGGTTTCATCCTCTCGCCTGGTGGTTGCGGAGGAAACTCGCCACGACGGCGGAACACACCTGCGACGAGATCGGCGCGCGGGCGGTTGGCGACAACAGGGAATACGCCCGGGTGCTTTTGGAGATGGCCGCGCTCGCCACCCCGCACGGCGGGCGCTACGTCTTCGTGGGTGCGGGCATGGAAGGCGACGGCGGCCTCGAAGCGCGCATCGACCACATCCTTCTCGACAGTAGTCAACTCGCGGTGTCTTCAACAAGGAGAGCCATCATCGCCATGGCCTGTGCCGCGGCCCTCGTCGCAGTCCCCGCATGCCGGCAGGTGTCCTCGGTCAAAGCCCCCGACGAGCCTGCTCTGCTGCCGGAGGTTCAGGCGCTGCTCGGTTCGAAAGGCGTTGTTTCCGGGAGCCAGTTGGAAGCGGCCCGCGCAAAGCTTGAGCAGTCCACCGATGTCATAGTGCTGGCGACGAACGGAAAGGCGCTGGTGAATCGCTTCATCCCCATAGCCCGCTTTGGCGGGGAAGCGTTCGATGTAGGCGCCAACGCAATCGGCCGTGCGCTGCAACTGGATCCGAAATCGCAGGAGGCGCGCCGGGCGCAAGTCACGCTCGATTTGCGCCGATTGATGAATGCCCGCTGGAATCCGGAGGACCCGGACGCCCCGAAAAAGCTGGCGTATCTCTCCGGCGAGCTGAAGGACAGCTACGATGTGAGCTTCCTGCTCGAGACCGCAAGCCCGATGGTCTCGATGCAGTGGCCGGCAGGCCGGGCACCGCCGGCGGTCGCCGAATTATTGGCCATCGGGAAAGCGGCAGTTGAACGCGCCCTCAAGCTCGATCCCAATTCCGCCTGGGCGCACCGGCTCATGCTGGAAGTCCGCGATCGGGAACTGATGGCGAACCTGCAAGACAACGTATGGCACGGCCCGCTCGACTCGCGGCACCAGGCTATCGAGGCTCTCCCTGTCGGCGAACGCTTCCGTGAGATGTCGATTCTGGCTGCCTCGGCAGGCGTCAGCGCCATGAATACCGAGCACACTCACGAGCCGCCCGAACCCCTGTGGCAGGCGGCCGGGAACTATGCCAACGAAGCTCTGGACCTCGCCCCGCAGGCCAAAGACGACCCCGATTACGGCACATCGTTCTTCCGCGCCAACATGGTAGCCGCCATGTCGGCGCTCGTCCGTCACGACCACGCCACCGCCATCGCTTTCGCGCACAAGGCCATGGAGGCCCCGCCAACTGAAGCGCTCCGCTATCCGATCGTGAACGCGCGGCCCTGGTCGAACTGGCACTATCCGCAGATCGTCATCGCGCAACTGATCCGCGAAGGCGAACGCGATCCAGCCGCCGACCTGGCCGGCCAATACAGCCGCATCGTCATCGCCGACAAGGACCGTTGGGTGGCTGCTGCCCCGGCTATCCGCAAAGGCGAGGCTCCCGAATGGCTCCGCTAGTGCAGTGCGCCAGGCGGAATGAGAGTGTATCTCGCTCCCGGCGGTTTGGGGTTATGGTTCTCCTGGTTTTGATGGCTGGCGTCCTGCTCGCGCAGCAGGCGCGGCCAGTGTTTGGGGTGGCATCAGTCAAGCCCAGTCATCAAACCGAGGCTCATGGTGCGACCATAATGCACGAATTCTCGAATGGGAGGGTCAGCGTGGAGGCGACCACCTGGTCACTGATCCAGGCTGGCTTTGGAGTCAGGAATGATCAGATGGTTGGCGGGCCAGGGTGGATTTTCAACGACTATTACAGCGTCATTGCGAAGGCCGAACGCCCTGTCGGCGCGTCCGAGATGTGGCCCATGGTGGCAACGCTGCTCGAAGACAGATTTCACCTGAAGGTGCACCGCGAGAGGCGGCAGATGCCTGTCTGCAAACTTTCAGTAGCGAGCGGAGGTCTGAAGCTCAGGGAAAGCACCTGCGTTTCCTGGGACGAACGGACCCCCGCGCCACCGCCAGCGCGCGGCGCAACATCTGCGCTTCCATGCGGAAGACTTATAGCGTACTTGATCGAGCGGGGGACCGGGCTCGAATTTGTCGGCGGTAAGATCCCGATGTCATCCCTGGCGGAGTTTCTGACCGGGCAATTGGGGCGTCCTGTTATGGATGAGACGGGCTATAAGGGAACGTTCGATGTTGATGTGAAGCTCTCCAGAGATGAAGCGCTGGGTGGTGTGTCGTCCGACTCCGATCCTTCCGGGGATTGCCGACTGCTTCGGGGGCGATGCGGGAGTTGGGAATCAAGCTGGAGTTGGTTAGGGGTCCGGTCGAGGTGCTCGTGATCGATTCGATCGCGAAGCCGAGTCCAAACTGAGAACCGCCATAGTCGAGTTACGAAAATTTGGGGCCGGCGGCTCACTGTAGCCAGAACGCCCAAAACATATCGCCCGCCGCCGCCAGCACATACTGTTTCCCGTCCACCATGTAAGTCGTCGGGCTGTTGGCCACCACCGCACCCAGATTCGCGTGCCACAGAATCTTACCCGTCGCGGCATCGTATGCCACCAGATTGGTCGCATCGTCGCCCGCGAACACAACCCGGCCCGCCGTGCTCAACACCCCCGGAAAGGATCCAAAGCGAAATCCGTCGCCCGGATATTCATGCTGCCATTTGATCTCGCCCGTCCTGTAATCGATCGCCTTCAACGCCGACCGCGCCGCGGCGAACGAATACTCCGAGGAATGCGCAAATCCGACAGGCTTCATCGCGGGGTCCTCTAGATGGTACACACTGTACCCTTCGACCGTGTTCACATAAAGCAGCCCCGTCTCCGGGCTGAAGCTCGGTGCGGGAAAGTTAGTTGCGCCATCGGAGGTCGGCACCACCAGAGCGCCGCCCACTTTCGGCTCCTGTTCCGGGTCCGGTATCGGCTGCCCATTCTCGTTGATCCCCTTTGCCCAGTTCACCCGGATGAAAGGCTTCGTCACCAGATTCTTCCCGTTCGTGCGATCCAGAAGAAAGTAGTAGCCGTTGCGATTCGCCTGGGCCAGCAGTTTGCGTGGCCGCCCGCCGACCACATCGTCGATCAGCACCGGCACCTCGGTGGCATCCCAGTCATGCGTGTCGTGCGGCGTGCACTGGAAGTACCAGGCCATCTTTCCGCTATCCGCGTTCAGCGCCACAATTGAGGAGGTATACAAATTGTCGCCAGGCCGCGAATGCCCGTCGAACACCGGGTTCGGCTGGCCCGTCGTCACATAAAGCAGCTTCAGCTCCGGGTCGTACGTCGGCATCTGCCACACGCCGCCGCCGCCGTGAATCGCGGCATCCTCGCCGGGCCACGTTTCCATTCCCGGTTCGCCTTTCCGCGGCGTCACGTTCCAGCGCCACTGCATTTCGCCGGTTTCCGGATCGTGCGCTTCCACCCACGAATCGACATCCGAGCTGTCTCCCCCGGTTGCAACGATCACGTGGTTGCCGGCCACAATGGGCGCGAGCGATGCCGAATGCCCCAGCCCGCCCGGCGCGATTCGTTCATGCCAGCGCTCTTTGCCCGTGGCTGCGTCTATCGAAACCAGACCCGGTTCTCCCGTTGTCATGAAAAGCCAGTTGCCGTACATAGCCAGCCCGCGATTACCGCCCCCGCCGCCTTTATAAACGAAATGCCACAGTTGCTTTCCCGTGCGCGACTCGAGCGCGAAAGCGTTGCCTGGGGTCGAGAAATAAATGACGCCGTTAACCATCAGCGGTATCGCGCGGATGGCCGCCACCGTTCCTCCTCCCGATGGCGTTGGCGTCGGGTCCGGACCGTCGCCGCCAAAGATCGCGCCCTGATTCGCATTACTCACGTGGAAAGCCCATGCCAGCGACAGTTCATGCACGTTGACGCTGTCGATCTGGGTCAGCGCGCTGTAATGGCGTCCCGTGGAATCGCCGTGATACCCAGCCCATATGTCCGTGGGCGTCTTGAGGAGTTGCGTGTTGTCGAGCGGCCCGCCCTGCCCGTACAGCATTGCCGCGGAAAGCACAAGCGTGGCCAGTGTGGAGAGTAAGTCTCGCGCCGCGGCCCGCGATCTCATTTGGTCACCAGATAAGCTGTCAGATCCTGCATCTGTTTCGTCGTCATTCGCCGCATGTTATCGATATGGGCTTCGAGAGTGTCATGAACCGTTACGCGCGGCGAGTCGCCATTACGGGTCACGGTGTGCGGCACGCCGGAACCATCCCGATAAGTTACCAGAAAATCCGAAATGTTCACTAACGTTCCGCTCAGCACCGATCCGTCCGCCAGCGTAATCGTGACCGTACGTGCCGGTTCCGGCGGATCGCCCCGCCCCGCCGGGCCGCGCCCCCGCGGAAGCACGATCCGGTTCTGCAGCATGGTCGCGCTGTATTTCGACCCTACACCTTTCAGGTCGCCCGTTACCGAATGGCAAGTGCCGCATTTTCCATCGCCGTTGAAGTACGTTTCGCCGTCTTTAGTGTTGCCAACCACGATATTGGGCGCGACATTACCGCGTCCGGCCGTGGCGAAATCGATGCGCACACGGAAATACATGGCTACCTCGCTCACCTGCGCGTCGGTGAGACGAATCGGCGGTACCGAATTGTTCTTGTGTCCTCTCGCGAGAAATGGTCCCAGCTGCGCGCCGACCGGATCAAGCCGCACGCTGGAGGCGCGCACGAGATCCACCCCTGATACGGTGCCTCGGGCATCGGGGCCGTGGCACGAAGCGCAGTTGGCCGCGTACACCGTCTGGCCGCGTTCGCCAATCGCGGGATCGATCGGCGGAATTACCGGGTGCCCGCCGCGTCCCGAAGCTCCCGATGGCTGTTGTGCGGCCACGAATCCCGCCAGCAACGCCAGAAGGCCTGGCAATGCGAGGCTTGGCAAAGCAATTGTGCACACCACCCGAAGTCGGGACATCAGAATTTATCTTATGTCACGTATTGCTCGTCCCGGCTCCACAGGCCTGCCGGCGTCCGAGAGTCGATTGACGCGAAACCTTGCGGCTTCAAACATCGGGAGTCGACCGACGTTGACGCCCCGCGCGAATTTTGCGACGCTTTCAGGCCGTTCCGCATCCGATCCCGGCAGGAGAGGTCTACGTCATGCCGAAAGCGATCCGTTTCAACCAGCTTGGTGGTCCCGAAGTCCTTCGTATCGAAGATCTGCCCGAGCGCCGGCCCGGTCCCGGTGAAGTTTCGCTCAAGGTGGAAGCAGTGGGCCTCAACCGGGCCGAAAGTATGTTCTATCACGGCTTCTACATGGAAAAGGTGAACGTGCCTTCCGGTCTCGGTTACGAGGCAATCGGAAAGGTCATCGCCGTTGGTCCCGAGGTCGATCCCGCTCTCATCGGCAAGCGCTTCGGCACCATTCCGGGTTTTTCGATGAGCCAGTACCCTGTGCTTGCGGAAGAAGCTGTCGTGCCCGCGAACGTTCTCGCGGCCGTCCCTGACTCCTTCTCCGCGGTCGAGGGCGCCGCCGTCTGGATGCAGTACTGCACCGCCTACGGTGCGCTCGTTCCTTTCGGCAAAGTGGCTGGCGGTGATTTCGTCATCATTACCGCCGCCAGTTCGTCCGTTGGGCTCGCCGCTATCCAGATCGTCAAGGCACAGGGCGGTATCTCCATTGCGACCACCCGCGGTTCCGCCAAGAAGGATCAACTCATCGACCTGGGCGCCGACCACGTCGTCGTCACGGAGGAAGAGGACCTGGTGGCCCGGGTTCAGTCGATCACCGGCGGCAAGGGTGCTCGTATCGTCTTCGATCCGGTGGGCGGCGACTACATCAATACCCTCGCACAGGCCACGGCCAATGGCGGCACTATTTTTCTGTATGGGATGCTCTCCGGCAAGCCGACGCCCTTTCCACTGGCTGCGTTCGGCCGCAGGATCGGCATGTTCGGCTACACCTTCGGCGAACTGCGAGGCACTCCGGAGTGGGAAGTCATGAAGATTTATATCTATGATCGGCTGACGGATGGGTCCTTTAAGCCGAGGATCGCCCGGACTTTCCCATTCGAACAAACGGTGGAAGCCTACACGTACCTTGAAAGCAACCAGCAGATAGGCAAGGTCGTCATCACCCTGTAGAGCGTCGCGTATTGCTTTTGGTCCGGAGCCCCGTGAGTCCGAAGGGACAATTGATAAAGACGTCGCTACTTCTTAGCCAGGCCACTGGAGGGACCGGCACTCTATTGAACCCGTTCGAGAGCAATTTTTCCTGCGGCTTGCCCGATCCGAGATGCGACGGGGCTGTGGGCCTTCTAATGCGTACTTCAACTCGCTCGGACTCCCATCGTTGTTTCAGGAGTTCTGACGTAACCAATCGAGCCGCCGTGTACGGACCCGTACGCACGGTGGTGTGGCAGGGTCGGCGGGCGACTACCGCCCCTATGCCGATCAACCGCGCCACCGACGTAACCGCCGCCCATCCGCCGTCCCATTCCGGGGACCCCATCCCGATGCCTCCAATGCCGATTCCACCCAGGCCGATCATCGGTCTGCGGGCCTGTCCGCCGCTGGACGCGGACCCAGCGCGGCGGTGAAAGTCTTCACCCGCGCCGAATCCGCGATTACCAGTTTGGCGTCGCCTTCGGTCCAATCGGCGATCTGCTTCGATTTCCAGGATGGCTCCGCCGGCGTTGTCAGCGTGGGGGCGGCCGGGTGGCGCCTGTTCAGTCCATTATGCCGACTGGCGCGGTGAATCGGGGAAGCGTTTCGCATTCTCCAGGCACCGGACGGTCACTGCGGATATCACCGCGCCGAATTCTCGCCCACGTATCGCTTGTAAGCCGCGATCCAGTCCACCGCGATGTCGTGTTGTGCGGTCGCAAGGTCCAGCTTGCCACCGCACACCAGCGTATGGAGCCGCTGTTCCAACTGGTCCTTCACACGCGCATTCCAGCGCGCCGAATATGGCTGAGGCCAGAGGTTGCGTATCGACTCGGTTCCGCCGAGATCGGGCGTGATCAGGTAATCGACCTCGAACTGGCCCGATTGCGGCGACTTGATTCCATATGCGGCGAAGACTTGTCTGCGGACCGACTCCGGGATATCGGGCGAAATCACCTGCGCCGAGGAATTGAGGCACACTTCATTCAGCGTGATAGGACGTGTTTCGCCGGGTGTGATGGCCAGTCGTGGCTTCGGGCCTTCCGCGTTAACGGTCGACTGGAAGATCGCGAGGATTGCCACCAGGACGACAAGGAAGGCCGCGCCTGGCAGTGCGATCCGCGTGACGGGCAGCGCAAAGCCCGGCCACGTTCGCGGAGTCGCCGACAGTTCCGCCAGGCGCGCCCGCAACAGCGCTCGCGGCCCCGCTGCAGGCGGCAAATGTTCGTTGAAATCGCGGTTGCGAGCGCGAACGAAATCGGCGATGGCCGACTGCAGCGTCTGCATTCGCTCGCGGCATTGCCAGCAAGTCTCCAGGTGGGCGTTCACCTCGGCCTTTCGTCGTCCAGTCAGTTCCCCGTCGGCGGCCAGGACCAGCTCTTGTTCGGACAAATGAGCGTTCTTGAATTGCATGGCTCCCCTCCTTTTCAGACTTGCTCCGACCGCACCAGGCGCGACAGAGACTTTTCCAGCGAAGCTGCTACAGAGCCGAGAGATATGCCCAGCACTTCGGCAATTTCCCGGTAACGAAGACCCTCGGCGCGGAGCGAGAGGCACAACCGCTCCTGTTCCGGCAAGGCGCGCACGACGGCGAGCAGTCGCTGTTGGCGCTGGCGGGCCGCCATACTCTCTTCGGGTCCGGGCCCCCGATCCGCCGTCACATCGGACACATCCGGCAGGTGACTGAATCGCTCCGCATCCCGCCTCGCGCGCAAACGGCACTTCAGCGCGCAGTTGTGCGCAACCCGGAATACCCAGCCCTGAAGATTCGTCCGCGACTTACCCTCCCGCAGATGCCGGAATAACGACAGAAAGACATCCTGAAGAACTTCCTCCGCGTCGGGAACGGCGAGACCGAAAGACAGCAGATAGCGCAGAACCGGCGCGCGAAGCCGGTCGAACAGGGCCACTATTTCGTCTTCGAGCCGCGAAGGCCGGTTCGCCGCGTCGGCTTCCGCGATCGGAAACGCGGTCATGGAGTCCGACGCGTCAAAAGCCATGGTTCACAAATCCCGCCATTCATAATGAGTATTCCTCCACGGGAGATTTTGTTCAGCAATTCATATGAACATCGCGACCCCGTGCGGAATATACATTATATGAGAGGTTTTCGTGTTGTCTCAGGGGCAGGTCCGCGCGCCGGAGGACTGTTTTCAGGCCTGTTCGCCGCGATATTCGTAGCCAGCGTTCTGATTGCCCAGCAGCCAGTCGGTCAAGTCCAACTTGAGGTGAAAGATCCCTCGGGCGCCGCCATGCAGGCGTCGGGAAATCTTTCCGGCTCCGCCACTACGGGAAGTCGCAGCTTTCAGACGGACGCGCAGGGCAAGTATGCCTTCACCAACCTGCCGTTCGGCCGCTACCAAGTGACGGTTTCGAGCGCCGGATTCGCCACCCAGACCCTCCGGATCGACGTGCAGTCCGGCGCACCCGTTGTGCGAACCGTAACGATGGCGCTCGCGGCGTCCACGAGCAAAATCGACGTAGTTGCCGCGACACCGCTCGCCGGTACCGATCTTTCCACCGATCAGGTGGCGGGCGCGGTGCAGACCGTCAACGCGGAAGATATTCAGAACAGCGGTGCGATCGATCTTGCCGACCTCATGAACCGACGTCTGAACGGCGTATCGCTTAACGAAATGCAGGCAAATCCGTTTCAGGTGGATGTCAACTTCCGCGGCTACACCGCTTCGCCGCTGCTCGGAACTCCCGAAGGCGTCTCCGTATTTCTCGACGGAGTGCGCCAAAATCAGCCCCTCGGCGACGTCGTGAGCTGGGATCTGATTCCAAAAAACGCAATTTCTGAAGTGGCGCTGATGCCGGGATCGGATCCGCTGTTCGGACTCAACACGCTCGGAGGCGCACTGTCGGCGACGACCAAAGATGGCGTGACAAGCCCGGGAGTCGACGGTTCGATTATCTACGGCAGCAGCAATCGAAAGGCGGCTCAGGCCGCTTACGGGGGAGGGAAGCCGACTGGTTTCAACTGGTTTGGCTCGGGCAATCTTTTTCACGAATCGGGCTGGCGCTTCGATTCGCCTTCGGAAGTGCGCCAGTCATTTGCCCGGCTCGGCTGGCGAGCGGAAAAAACCGACATCGCACTCACCTTCTCCTATGCCGACAACAGGCTGATCGGGAACGGAGTGCAGGATTATCGCCTGCTCCAGACCGATTACAGCAGCGTCTACACCATCCCGGACGTCACGGTGAACCGGTCGCCCGCCGTCAATTTCATTCTTCGGCACACCTTCAGCGGCAAGCTGACGTTTTCCGGCAATGCTTACTACCGTCACATTCGCACGAACGAAGTCAATCCCAATCACAACTCGGATGCGCTGGGCCTCTCGGCGGAACAGCCCACGCCGGACGAGCAGGCGACGCTGACTGCCGCGGGCTACACCGGCTTTCCTGTGAGCGGCGCGGACCCCTCGAACACGCCGTTCCCGAAATGGAATTGCATCGCCGAAGCGATCGAAGGCAATAATCCCGACCAGACGTGCGATGCCCTCACCATCTACTCGACGGAGATTCAGAACGAATACGGCTTCGCCGGCCAGGCTACATGGACTACTTCGCCGCGTGTCGGTCACAACCAACTCACCGCAGGCGCATCGGCCGACCGCGGCAGCGTCGATTTCGTGCAGAATTCGCAGTATGGCTATATCAACCCGGACCACACGATTACCGGGGTCGCTGCCTGGCAGGATGGCACGGCCAATCTGAACCCGATGGATTCGCGCGTCAGCCTCCATGGCCTGACTCCCGACTGGAGCCTGTACGTGACGGATACGCTCACGATTGCAAAGACGCTGAATCTGACCGTGTCGGGACGCTATAACCGGCTCCGGATCGATAACTCCGACAGGATCAGCCCCATTCCCGGCCCGGGTTCGCTCGACGGCGATTACGTTTTCGAGCGCTTCAACCCCGCCGTCGGCCTTACCTGGAGTCCCATCGCCACGCTGAATACTTATGTGAGCTACACGCAGGGCAGCCGGGCGCCGACCTCGATTGAGCTGGGGTGCGCCGATCCGGCGAACCCGTGCAGCTTGCCCAACGCTCTGGCCAGCGACCCGCCACTGCAGCAGGTGGTCACAAAGACCTGGGAAGCCGGTCTGCGCGGAAAGGCGGAGTCGTCTGTGATCCACAATCTGAGCTGGAGCGCGGGCGCGTTCCGGGCGGAGAACACCAACGACATTCTGTTCGTGTCGTCGCCGCAGCTCGGCACCGGCTATTTTAAGAATTTTGCCAGGACGCAGCGCGAGGGTTTCGACGCGGATCTGGATGGCCGAATCGGCCACCTGAGCTTTGGTCTCGACTGGACCTGGCTTCAGGCAACATATGAAAGCCCAGCCACCGCCGACGGAAGCGCGAATGATACGAGCGACAGTGCGCTGTCCGGATTCCCGGGACTCGATGGAACGATTTACATTAATCCCGGAAATCGAATTCCGCTGATACCGAAGCAGAACGGAAAGGCGTTCGCGGAATTCGCCGCGACGAAGAAACTGACATTCGGCCTCAACGAAGTTGCGACTTCCAGTTCGTACGCGCGAGGGAACGAAAACAACGCTTACCAGCCTGACGGAAAATACTACATCGGCCCCGGAGTTTCGCCCGGATACGCCGTCACCAATTTAAAGGCACACTACGACCTGGCGAAGCATTTTCAGTTTGTGCTGCAGATCGATAATGTTTTCGATCGGCACTACTACACGGCGGCGATTCTGTCGCACTCGGTTTTCAATAGTCAGGGGACGGTCCGGACGCAGCCGTTTCCCGTGTATACAAACGGGCCGGATGCGGGAGAAGCCCCGACACAGAGTGTTTCTTTTCTGACGCCAGGCGCGCCGCGCAGAGCGTGGGCTGAACTGCGGGTTAGGTTCTGAGAAACACAGCACGGTGCCTTCGTCGCAAGGGCCTTGCCGAATCCGAACGGGTCGTGCCACCGTAACATGGGTAACGTAGCGGTGGTGCTCAGACGCTCGCAGTTTGGCAGGCGGTTCCGCCTGCCGTGCCCCGACCATGACCGAAAACCGCAAACAATCCACCCTCGGCGTCTGCTGTCTGATCCTGGCAGCGAGGATCTTAACGGCGCTGTCGGCCGGCAGCCTCTCCGGTATCCTCACCGATCCAAGCGGCGCGACCATCCCGCGCGCCAGCGTCTCGCTGATCAATACCGCGTTGAAGACGGAGTTCACGGCTACCTCCGACGCTCACGGCTTCTATTCATTTCCGGCCCTCCCGGTCGGCCATTACGACCTGACCATCGAAGCCCGCGGATTCCAGACGCAGAAGAGAACGGATGTCGCCATCGACGCGGACTCGGCGCTCAGAATCGACGCGTCCATGGGCGTGAAACAGCGCTCCGATGAGGTGACCGTCAGCGCGGCGGCAGCCACAGTCGATACGGTGGTCGAGACCACGGCTACGCACCTCGGCGAAGTTGTGCAGAGCGAACAGATGGAAGCGCTGCCGCTGAACGGCCGTGCGTACACCGACTTGCTCGCCATTCAGCCGGGCGTCACTCCGGTGACCACGCTGACATCCACTTCGGTAATCATGGCCGGAGTCACAGGCACCATAAATCCCTCCGGCGACCTCAATCCCGGCAACGTTTCGATCGACGGACAGCGGGAATCCGCCAACGGTTTCATGGTGAACGGCATCGACGTCCAGGAGCACATGAACGGAGGCACGTCAGTGATTCCGAACCTCGACTCGATCCAGGAATTCCGCGTTCTTACCAACAACTTCGATCCGGAATACGGTAATTACAACGGCGGTATGATCAACGTTGTCTCGAAATCCGGCAGCAATTCCTTCCACGGTGACGCTTTCGAGTTCCTCCGGAATACGACGCTCGACGCGCGAAACTTCTTCGGCGCCACTCGGGGTGTGTTCCGGCAAAATCAGTTCGGCGGTATCGCCGGCGGCCGGATCGTAAAGGACAAGATCTTCTTCTTCAGCGACTATCAGGGTACCCGAACCGTCGATGGCATCACTTCCGCCGAAACCACCGTCCTCTCGCTCGCCGAGCGCCAGGGCAATTTCAGCGATGCGGCGAGCACTCTGACTGGCACTGTCAGCGGACCTAATATCGCGAACCTGCTGACGAAAGAACTCGGCCAGGTCGTCACGCAGGGAGAACCCTATTACGCTTCTGGTTGCACCAACACCAACCAGTGCGTGCTGCCGAACGCCATGATTCCAGCGGCTGCGTTTTCGTCGCCCGCGACCGCTCTGCTGAAATACATTCCAACTCCCAATATCGGCGCAAATCTCTATGCCACGTCCGCTTATTCCGAGACGGTTCGGGACGACAAAGGAGGCACGCGAATCGACGCCAATTCGCGCCTGGGCAGTATCTCCGGCTACTACTTTGTCGATAATTACCGGCTGGACAATCCGTATCCCGGCGGGCAGGGCGGTGCGAGCATTCCCGGATTCGATGCGCTGACCGTTGGCCGGGCGCAGATGGTCACGCTCGGCGATACCAAGGTGCTTGGCTCGGCGTTGGTAAACGAGTTCCGCGCCGGCTTTCTGCGTAATGTGAACGACATTGGAAAGCCGAGCGGAGGGCTGGGCGTATCGCTCCAGTCGCAGGGCTTTCTCACAGGCGTTGGCACGCCGGGTATCGTCGTGCAGGCCCCACAGTTCGAGGGGGTGGAGAACATCGTGTTCCCGTCGTTCGTCATGGGTGTTCCGGTAACGAACGTGAATGAGGCGAACAACACGATCTATCTCAGCAACACCCTGTCGAAAGTGATGGGGACACACACACTCAAATTCGGCTTGCAGTTTCACGACGACCAGGTCAACGAGCTTCCAAACGCGACGTTCAACGGCACCTTCAACATCGACGGAACCGAAACCGGAAACGCATTCGCCGATTTCCTGCTGGGGTTTCCGAGCAACTACACACAAAGCTCGGGGCAGAGTTTCTATCTTCGGAATCGCTACGGCGCGGCATTCGCGGAAGATAGCTGGCGAGCGCGCCACAACCTGACAATCAACGTTGGTTTGCGTTGGGATCTGATCGCGCCATGGTCGGAAAAATACAACAACATTCAGACCATCGTTCCCGGCGAGCAGTCGGTCCTGTTTCCGAACGCGATTCCCGGGCTGGTGGTGCCCGGCGATCCGGGAATTCCCGCGACGATCTCGCCTGCTAACCATCACAATTTCGCCCCCAGAATCGGCGTTGCGTATTCGCCGGATTTTCAAAATGGCCTGCTGAAGGCCATCTTCGGGGCGTCGGGAAAGAGCAGTATCCGGGCTAGTTATGGAATCTTCTACACGGCGTTTCCGGGATTGTCCGCGGGCATCATGTACGGCGTGCCACCGTTCGGGTATAACTATCTGAGCCCCGCGCCTCCTCTGTTTGCCACGCCGTTTATCAATGCCGGGGACGGCACGCAGAACACCGATCCCTTCCCGCTGCTATTCCCGCCACACAACGTTTCGGCGGGCAATCCGGATGCGTCGTTTAATTTCGCCGCCGTCACTCCGATTGCCGCCGATCCATACTTCTACTACCGCAACACAACGCCGTACACCGAAAACTACATGCTTTCGATTCAGCGTCAGATCGGATCGAAGGCCTTGACGACAATCAGCTACGCAGGCAACCAGGGACATCATCTGCTGGTGCTGGTGCCGATGAACGCCGGGAATCCGAAACTGTGCCTGAGTTTGAGCCAGCCCAATGAGGTTGCACCTGGAACTTCCACATGCGGTCCGTTCGGCGAGGACGCGACTTACGTTTCGGCATCCGGCCAAAGCTACCAGGGAACGCGCGTCGGCCTCGGGCCGAATTACGGATCGATGTCGGCCCAAAAGACCGTCGGCAATTCGAATTTCAGCGCGCTCGAAACAACCCTGCGCCTGACTCTCGGTACAAGATCGACCGCCCAGTTTGCCTATACTTATTCAAAGTCGATTGACGACGCGTCAAACCTCGGCGAACAGACGAATCCCTTCAACGCAAACCTTACGCGGGTGATCTCCTCCTGGGATATGACGCATAATTTCGTCGCGACTTACACGTATGCGCTGCCGTTCGATCGACTGTTCGGCAGGAACCGCCCGAGTGAGGGCTGGAGCCTGTCGGGTACCACGCGGTTCAGCACGGGTTTTCCGGTGACGCTATCGGACGATTCCGACCGGTCCCTGCTCGGGACACTCGGCAACGGTGTAAACAACGAGCTTTTGGATACTCCGAACGTCTCCCGCGGAGCGCTCGAAATCAATACGAACCCGCGCAACAATCCGCTGGAGTTCAATACGAGCCTTTTTTCGACGGAAGCATTGGGACAAACTGGCGATGCGGCGCGGCGCATTTTCCACGGCCCTGGCATCGAAAACTTCGACGCGCAGATCAGCAAGACCGTACGTCTGGGTGAATTTAAATCGCTGGACATTCGTGTCGAAGCGTTCAACGTGTTCAACCACGCTCAGTTCTATGGCCCGACTTCGGTGGATGGCGAAATCAACGATTCGAATTTCGGCCGTATCGTCAGTGCGGCTGCGCCAAGGTTGGTCCAGTTGGCGCTGAAGTTCCACTTTTGATCGGGTTTGGCCGGGCAACCTAAGTATGGCTTGCTGCGTACAGCAGAACCGCGAAAACCGACACCGGAATCAGTACCATGCTCACGTGACGAAGCGCAGCGCTGAACCAGTTTGTCTTGCGCCCCGCCTTTTGAATCTCCGGACGATCTTCGACGACTATCTGATCCGGATGCTGAAGATCCCATGCAAGTTCGTGTATCCGGGCGTAACGATTGCTCGGATCGCGCTCGAGCGCACGATACAGAATTTCCTGCAGTTCTGCGGAAATCGCCGGATCGGCCTCACGTGGTGGCACGGGATGATCCACCAGCCGCAGATTCATGACGGCGAAAGGATTGTCTCCGGGAAACGGAGTGGTCCCCGTCAGCATCTCGTACAAGATCACGCCCATGGCATAGATATCGCTGCGGCTGTCGCCGCGTTTGCCCCGCACTTGTTCCGGCGAGATGTAGTCGGGGGTCCCCATCACCTCCGACAACTTGCCGAACGTCAGCCTCCGCGCGCCAGTCATGCTGGCAATGCCGAAATCGATGATCTTGATGCGATCGCCGCCTTCGGCCGAATCGTCCACCATGATGTTCTCGGGCTTCAGATCCCGATGAACGACCCCCTGGCTGTGCAGATATTCGAGCGCCTCGCACAGCCTCGCCGCAATGCGCCGCGCGCGCTCGTGGGGCAGCTTGCCGTTCTCGCTTTCGCTCAGAATCCGGCGCAGAGGGCGTCCTTCCACCCACTCCATGACGAGGTAAGCGCGGCTGCGTCTGCTGTCCGGCAGGAACTTCACGACCGAAGGGTGATCCAGTTTCTTGCCAATCTGCTCTTCGCGCTGTATTCGCTGATAGAAGAGCGCGTCGCCTTCGACTTCAAGGTGTGGAAGCTTAATGGCCACCTGGCCGCCGTTGTTCAGATCTGTAGCGCGATAGATTCTGGCGGTCGTGCTCGTCGCGACGAGTTGATCGAGCCGGTAGTGATCGAGGCGTTCGCCATCGGTCGCGTTGCCCGGGAGTGTTGCTTCCATACCCCGAGATTAGAAATCCCGGCGGGAGGAAGTCATAGCAAAGGCGTGAGTAAATCGTAAAGAACACGGCCGCGCCGCCAGTCTTGCAGCTTCCTCAAACGCTGATCACTGGACACGGCGCTTCACGCATAATGGCGTAGGCTTCCGTCCTCAGGTCCCCGGCAAATCGGTTCACCACACCGCGCCCGATAATTATCAGGTCGGCATCGAACTTCTCCGCAGCCTCATGCACTACTTTCGATACGCTTCCCAACTCTATGAAAGCATCGAAGTTAGTGCCCGCTTCACTCTGCAGCTTCGCAATTTCGGTACGCGCGAAATCCTGGAGGAACACCTCGAGCGGCTGATCGTAGAACTTTTCCGGCCGCACTTCCGCCGCCGGAATCGCATGCACGATGTGCACTGCGGCGCCAGCTTCGATGCCGATCTCTCTCGCGTACTTCAGCAGCGCCGCGCTCTCCGGCGCAAGCTCGATCGCGCAGAGGATGGTCTTCAATTCCGTGTGTACCGGCGGCGGAGGATCTTCGAGGTGAACGCCGGTCCAGATCGCGCATTCGCAGTCGTGCAGGGCTTTCGCCGTGACCGAGCCGAGCAGCTTTCGCCGAAACGCCCCGCGCCCATGCGTCGGCATCATGATCAGATCGGCGTGCCAGCAATGAGCGAGGTCGGAAATGCATCGTCCGGGATCGCCTTCTTCCACCATGCGGGTGACGGAGAGTTGGGGGAATTGCTCCATGGCAAAAGCAGCCAGCTTCTGCTCCGCTTCTTCCTTCAGGCGAGGCATATCGACCTCGACGGCATAGCCGCCGTCCGCACCGACCCAGGCCGGTACTCGTTCGACGACATGAACCAGCGTGACCGCTGCGCGGTAGTGTGCGGCGAAGGCCTTCACAAAGGGAACCGCGCCGTAGCAGCGCGGCGAGAAATCGACGGGAAAAAGTATATGGCGGAAACCCATTTGAGCCGCCTCCTGCTTGGTGGTACCAGCACGATTACAACCACAAAGAAGGGGGCTGAGGATGAATATCGGTGGCCGAAATGCGCAGGAAGGCGCGGGACGCCGTAAGGGCTGCGCCATTTGACGATTTCCGCGAAGTGTGGGCCCCCCGCACCTGATCGACGGACGTGGGGTGATCTACCGGCCAGTCCAAAACGCCCGGCACAAAGCAAAAAAGGCGCCGGGGAGCGATCCCCGGCGCCTTTTCAATCGAATGCGCCGACCCTAGCTAGACTACGTCGATACCCATCGACCGCGCCGTTCCCTTGACCGAATTCATCGCCGCTTCCACGTCGAAGCAGTTCAAATCCGGCATCTTGATCTTGGCGATTTCCTCGACCTGCTTCAGCGTAATCTTCCCGACCTTCGCTTTGTGAGGCTCGGGAGAACCCTTGGCGACGCCGACGGCGCGCTTGATCAGCACCGGGACCGGAGGCGTCTTGGTGATGAAGGTGAACGAACGATCCGAGAAGATCGTAATCACCACGGGGATGATGAGACCTTCCTGATCCTTCGCCGACGTTTTTGCGTTGAAGGCCTTGCAGAACTCCATGATGTTGACGCCCTGCGGACCGAGAGCCGTACCGACCGGAGGCGCCGGCGTGGCCTTCCCCGCGGGAATCTGCAACTTAACCTGACCAGTAACTTTTTTTGCCATACTAAACCGAAATAAACCTTTCTTTGATTATGTCGCGCGCAACGGCTGCGAACAGCCTGCGCGCTCGTTTCATCACCGGAGCCTCTACGAAGACTTCTCTACCTGAAGGAAGTCCAGCTCCACCGGAGTCGCGCGACCGAAAATCGTGACCAGCACGCGCAGCGTGTTCCTCTCCGGATTAATCTCGTCCACCTTGCCCTGGAAGTTAGCGAACGGCCCGTCGATAATGCGTACGGTTTCGTTCTTCTCGAAGTTCATCTTCGGACGCGGCCTCTCGGCGCTCGTCGTCTGGCGATAGAGCATCTTGTTGATCTCGTCGGCGCTCAGCGGCACCGGCGTCGTCCCGCCGCCGACGAATCCGGTCACCCGCGGCGTATCCTTCACCCGGTGCCACAATTCGTCGTTCATATCCATCTGCACCACTACGTAACCGGGGTAGAGCAGACGTTTGCTGGTCACCTTCTTGCCATTCCGGAGCTCTACGACTTCCTCTTCCGGAATCAGAATCTGGCCGATCGAACTATCGAAGCCAAACGCCTCGGCTCGCGTGCGAAGCGATTCCGCCACCTTGCGCTCGAAGCCCGAATACGTGTGGATGATGTACCACTGTTTCGTTTCGGCCGGCAACTCTTCCGCAGCCGGTTCAGTTGCTTCAACGGACTCGGCGGCTTCCAACGGCTCTTCGGCTTCCGCCACGGCGACGGACTCCGGCAATTCGGTCTCTTCGGGGAGGTATTCCGGTTCTTCCATCATTTACTTCACCAGGTATCCGTAAAGGCGGGTAACGTTGTCGCCCAGCAGCATGTCGACCAGCTTGAAGTACGCCGCGAAAGCAAACACGCTCACAACCACGACCAGAGTGGTGGATTCCACCTTTTGTCGGCTGGGCCAGGTGACGCGCTTCATCTCGCCGCGAATATCGTGAAAGTACTCCCGGGTGCTCTCGATCCAGCTTTGCTTCTTTGCCACAATTTCGTCGGCCATGGTTTTGCTCTCTTGCGCGATTCGTAGTCGATATCAGTTCGGGAATTCTGGCAGGGGCGGAGGGATTCGAACCCCCAAAGGCGGTTTTGGAGACCGCTGGTTTACCGTTAGCCTACGCCCCTGTCGCTGAGCCGGCGTCGTCGTCGGCGCACTGCCCGCGATGGCATCTCTGCCGTCGCCGTTCCCACAGGGGAGTGCGTAAAACTATTTTACCCTACTTGGTTTCCTTGTGCGGGTGGTGCTTGCGGCAGTAAGGGCAGAACTTCTTCATCTCAAGACGCTCTGTCGTCGTCTTCTTGTTCTTCGTCGTCGTGTAGTTCCGGTTCTTGCACTCGGTGCACTGGAACGTAATGATTTCTCTTGGCATTGCTTACCTCTTCTCGCCTGTCGAAGGCACTCTACCTAATCCAGAATCTCCGCTACCGTACCCGCGCCCACGGTCCTGCCGCCTTCGCGAATCGCGAACCGCAGTCCCTTATCCATGGCGACCGGCGTAATCAGTTCCACCACCAGCCCCACGTTATCGCCGGGCATCACCATTTCCGTTCCCGCCGGCAACTCCGCCACTCCCGTCACATCCGTCGTGCGGAAGTAGAACTGAGGACGATACCCCTTGAAGAACGGCGTATGCCGTCCGCCTTCTTCCTTCGAAAGCACGTAAACTTCGCCCTTGAACTTCTTGTGAGGCTTGATCGATCCCGGCTTCGCAATCACCTGCCCGCGCTCCACATCGTCTTTGTCGATTCCGCGCAGCAAAAGACCCACGTTATCGCCCGCCCGGCCTTCGTCCAGCAGCTTCTTGAACATTTCCACGCCCGTCACCACCGTCTTGCGCGTGTCCCGGAAACCGACGATTTCCATTTCCTCGCCAACCTTGCAGATCCCCTGCTCGATGCGGCCCGTCACCACCGTCCCGCGGCCCTGAATCGAGAAAATGTCTTCCACCGGCATCAGGAACGGCTTATCCACTACGCGC
>PLEX01000019.1:0-392 GCA_003136575.1 Bryobacterales bacterium
ACTTCACCGGGTTATGGGTCACTGCGTTCCTTTCGCAGAGATATTCGAAGAGCGAGGCCAGGGCCGAAAGCCGGTGCCGGATCGTTGCGCGGTCCAGATGCCGGCCCAACAGTTGGTCGCGCCACGCAATCACGTGCGCCCGTGTGATCAGCCGAAATTCCTCCGGCCGTCGGATGCCGGTAAACCGCATAAAATCGGCAATTGCGTTCCGGTACGCGCGCTCGGTATGTGCATTGTCGATATTTCGAAACCATTCAACTTCGGCAGGCACGTCGGCCAAGTGCTGGAACTCCGCCGCAGTGAGGAGCCGGTTTTTCTGATTGATTCGACTGAGGGATTTCGCCGGATTCATCGGCGCATCTTACTCTTGATAAAATCTGTTGAACTAAGCC
>PLEX01000019.1:412-4104 GCA_003136575.1 Bryobacterales bacterium
GTATTCACGAAAACGTTCTCCACGCGCATTTGAGGGAATGTCGTCGTGAATTCTCTCGCCGTCCCACCAAAACCCCCTATCGATCGCCACTTTCTCAATGATGGAGTCATAGGTAGCGATGCTAAGGTCTCCCCAGTCATCACTCATATGCGATAGCCGTATGATGTCATCCTCCGATAGATCTCGACGACGCCCCGCGAGGTNNCCGACTCTGAATGGATATCTTGAGAACCGAGTCGAATAGTAATGTCGCAGGTGGCCCCGTTCCAAATCGCCGACCAATTTGTCGAGGCGTCGGCTCAAGAGTGTAGGATTAGAGACGGCCCAGAGCTTCCAATCCTGGATTTGTCTCAGAGCATGTGTCAGTCCAGCGGAGGGATCACCCTTGTTGGTGAACAGCTTTAGTCGCGACGGTTCGAGTTCGACAAAAATCGGTCGGAGTGTTAGTCCTCTCCCGGAAGAGCGTTGAAGTACGGCAAGATCGGTTTGAAACTCATCTCCGAGCCGGAACTTCGATTTTAGGGATATGCCATTCAAGTATCCGAGCAGCAATTGGGGATGGTTTTCAAGAAACCTCTGTATCGGCGCCTCGTGCTCGGATTGCAAAGCGATTTCGAAGGAACCGACCAGCTCTTGTAACTCCGCCCTGGCTCGTTCGCGTTCCATTCGTCTTCGTTCTTGAAGGGCTTTCCTCTCTAGTTCCTTTCGCTCCTCAAGCTCGGGGTCGATAGTCGGGACGACTGCTGGCGTTGAAATTGGCTCAGCCTGTTTGGGCAGGGACAACGAAAGGAGGGTTTCGGCCAGTTTGGAATAATTCGCCCACTTGTCGGGGACGTCGTCTAATGCGAAGATCGCCGAAACCGGACAAACCGGAACGCATGCACCACAGTCAATACATTCCACTGGATTTATGTAGCAAAGGGGCCACGCTTGCTCGGCACCGTAGATGCAGTTCACCGGGCAAGCGTCAATGCAGGCTTTATCCTTGCATCCTATGCACGGCTCAGTGATCACGTAGGCCATGGAGTGACCTTGATGTTATCATTCACGCCGTCTCAGGAATACAGCCGCGAATAGGGTGCATAGCGCGCGGCAAATTGTCCGGCATTTTTGACAAAGTGCAAAACTCAGCGCGAGGAATACGTGCGCGCCAACGTGAATAGGATACGGCTCAATACGCGAGGTGATTCGCCGGTAGTCGCATAACATATGTTATGGAAAATGAAGCAGATTTTAGCCGCATAAACAGGCACTTATCGAAGCCTCAGCAATCCGCATTATGTTAAATCGGCATGCTCGGCTCAGAGCGTTGCCTCGCGATATCTGATTTCGTAATCGGTGGAGGTTTCACCGATGACGCCATTACGACAACGGATGCTGGACGATCTCCGCATCCGCAATTACTCTCCCTCAACAGTCCGGGCTTACGTCCGCAGCGTAGCCGATTTCGCAGAGCACTTCAACAGATCGCCCGAGAAGCTCGGCCCGGAAGATATTCGCTCATACCAGCTTTTTCTGCTCAATGAGAAACGGGTAAAGCTCTCCACATACATTCAGGCCATCTGCGCACTTCGGTTCCTCTACCAGAACACGCTGCGTCGCCGAATCGACATCGACCGGATTCCGCTCCCACGGTACGAAAAGAAGCTGCCCGTTATTCTCAGCAAAGCTGAAGTCAAGGCCCTGCTTGAAGCGCCCCGGAACCTCAAGCACCGGGCGATGCTCGCCACGATGTACGGCGCGGGGCTTCGTGTTTCGGAAGTGGCCAAACTTAAGGTCTCCGATCTGGACCGCGAACGACGTGTCATCTGGGTTCGCGCCGGAAAAGGCCACAAGGACCGGCAGGTGATGCTGGCGGAGCCGCTCCGTGAGGTGCTTGTGGCGTACTGGAAGTGGAAGCGCCCGGCAGAGTGGCTCTTCCCCGGCAAAAAGGCGGACTGCCCTATCGCGACGGACAGTGTCTTTAAGCNNCACGCCTTCGCGACGCACCTGCTGGACGACGGGGTGAACCTGCTTGTAATCCAGAACCTGTTGGGCCACGCGCACCTCAGAACCACGGCTGGCTATCTGCACCTCTCCGACAGCGCAGTTCGCTCTACGAAGAGTCCGCTGGAGAGTCTGGATTCGATCGACCTTATTCGTTCTTCCGTTCCGAAGAAACCGTGAGAGATCATCGGCTCGAAGTGGCCGATGTCTTCCGCACGTACGAGAAAGAGTTCTTTGCGCAATGGGGCCATGTCCTCAGTCCCCCACAGCGAAAGGCCTTCGAAGCGATTCGCGACTGCCGGACCGCCGCCCTCGGCGGCCATTTGGAATATGTGGAGCAGTGCGATACGTGCGGGCATCTCGCCATCTCGTATAACTCGTGCCGCAACAGGCACTGCCCAAAGTGTCAGGCGACGGCGCGCGCAAAATGGCTGGCAGCAAGGGAATCTGAGTTGCTGCCGGTTCCGTACTTCCACGTCGTATTTACGCTGCCGAAGCAGATCGTCGGTCTGGCGCTGCAGAATGCGCGCGAGATCTACAACATCCTGTTTCGCGCCGCGTCGGAAGCGTTGCTCACGATTGCGGCCGATCCCAAACGACTGGGCGCGGCGATAGGATTCCTCGCCGTTCTTCACACGTGGGGACAGAACCTTCATCTCCATCCGCATCTCCATTGTGTGGTGCCGGGCGGCGGAATCGGACCGGACGGAGAAAGTTGGATCGGTTGCCGGAATCCGTCATTCCTACTCCCCAGAGAGGTGTTGGGCGCCCGGTTCCGGAATGTGTTTCTGACTTACCTGCGAAAAGCGTTTGGGGACGGCAAGCTGCGGTTCCATGGAGAGATGGCCAGCCTGGCGAAACCAGGCGCGTTCGAAGCGCTGTGCCGCAAGGCGGGAAAAATCAAATGGGTCGTCTTTGCCAAGGCGCCATTCGGCGGACCGGAGCAGGTCCTGAAGTATCTGGCCCGCTACACGCATCGGGTTGCGATCTCGAACAGTCGGCTGATCTCGATGGAGGACGGCCGCGTCACCTTTGAATGGAAAGACTATGCGGACGGGAACAAAACCAAAATTATGACGCTGGATGCGGTCGAGTTCATCCGGCGTTTCCTGCTTCACATTCTGCCGAACGGATTCGTGCGCATCCGGCAGTATGGTTTTCTGGCCAATCGGGCGCGCGGCGAGAAGCTCGCATTGTGCCGCAGCCTGTTGGACGCGCCGGCACCGATCCACCATGCGCTCGGCGACCGGGAGGCAAACCCGAAAGAGCCGGTTCGCAAACCGTGCCCGATTTGTAAAAAAGGCCATCTGGTTCCGATCGGACTCGTCCCGGCGGGGTGGCGGACACTGCCGCCGCATCGACAGGATTCGTCATGAAATCTCATTGGCAGAGGGCGGATTGGCTCCGGACAGCCTTCGTGGAGGCCTGGGGAGAAGTGCGTTCGCAGACGGATTTCGGCGTCGAAAGCATAATCGGCAACCTGTCTGCATGCGTCGTGACCGACGAGTCCCGCCCCTTTCCACCATGCACCCCGGAGACAGGATCCGCAGTTTGGCTCGGATCCGCCAACCAGAAAAACATTCAATACCCATAGACTCCGGTCCGGCTCAGTTCAACCTGATTCTATCGGCACCGCTCCGGCTCGTATGTCATTGCGCACAGGAGATTTGCAACCGGAGCGCCGCCGATAGAATCCTTGACGTTAT
>PLEX01000116.1:0-28257 GCA_003136575.1 Bryobacterales bacterium
CGCCGCTCCGGCGTCTCTGAACACGCCGTTTCGCCTTTGCCCCTCGGACACGTTTTCTTCTGGCAAGCGCCGCTCAGTAGTGGGAGCTCGGCGTTGTTGCGAGAGCCAGGTGGACGCCATAGCTGTGCCACTCATCTGTCCCCACGTAACGGCTTTCGGTCAGCAACACTATGCGACAGATTCGAAACCGTCTGCAACATTCGAGCCAGGTCACGGCGTCTTGCAACAGTCTGCGACACTCTGCAACCAGCGAGCAGCCGCAAGGGCAGCAAAGACGTGGTAGTGGAACATAAAGGGTTGTCGGACGGGCCGGTGTTTTTTCGCTCGCAACGAGAGCGCGGTCAGTGTCTTCCGCCGGGGGACAGATTACCTGGCGTGTCGGACAAATGGGTGACACCGATCTGGGCGAAAAATATTGTCCAAGAAAGGCGTTCTGAGCCCTTATATGTAGGCGTTCTCCGCCGGTTGGAGAAGGTGAAAGGCAAACTACGAATGCATCGTGTGTGAGGCCTGACGAGTGACGCGCGGATTAACGAAACGATGTTTGCATTGGATCAAAGCCGTGGCCTGGAAGAAACGGACGCCGGTAATCCGACCGCCCCTGGTCCGTCTCTCGCCGAACGAAAGGCTCGCGGTGCTATTGAGGAAAGCTTTGGTCACCGGCTCACCGAAAAGCAGTGGGCCGAGCACAAACGCAGACTGGTAGAATTTGTTCAAACTCTCGCCCGGTGGGACAGAGTGCAGCAGTCGCTCAGTCATGCCGAATCTGACGAGAGGTCCTGAGGGACTGAAACATGCCGGAGAACGGATCAGTACAACGCACGAACACCGTCGTCTACGCCCGCGTGAGCAGCAAGGAACAGGAGCGGGAAGGTTTCTCGATCCCGGCTCAATTGGGTTTGCTGCGCGATTTTGCCCGGCAGCAGAGCATGGTCGTGCTCGAAGAGTTCATCGACGTTGAATCCGCCAGCACCATCGGGCGGACGGGATTCGGCCAGATGCTCGTGTTTCTGAAAAAGAATCAGAGCAGATGCCGAAACATTCTCGTGGAGAAGACCGACCGGCTGTATCGCAACATCAGCGACTACAGCAAAGTGGAAGATTCCGGCGTCACGGTTCACTTTGTAAAAGAGGCCGGCGCCCTTTCGCCCGATTCCCGCTCCTCCGATAAGTTCATGCACGGCATCCGTGTGTTGATGGCCCGTAACTTTTCTCAGAATCTCGGCGAGGAGACTCACAAGGGCATGTTGCAGAAGGCCAGAAGCGGCCTTTACCCCAGTTACGCACCAGTGGGCTATCGCAATATTGAGGGCCCGGACGAACGCCGCGTAATCGTTCCCGACAACGACGCTGCGACCGTCACGAGGTTGTTTGATGAATTCGTGACGGGGCAGTATTCGCTGAAGACGCTTGTCGCAAAGTGCAAAACGGAGGGCTGGACCATCCGGGGCCGCCGCATAGCGACGAGCACGCTGCACCAGATCCTGCGAAAGCGGATCTATACCGGCGATTTCGATTGGGACGGAGTGACGTATGCAGGCAGGCATGATGCACTTGTCAGCCGCGAGACATGGGACAGAGTCCAGGCCCTCATCGACAAGCGCATTGAAACCAGACAGCACCGGCATCAGGCACGACTTCACGTTCACCGGCTTCGTTCGCTGCGGCCATTGCGGATGCCAGCTCGTCGGCGAGTTGAAGAAGGGAAAGTACGTTTACTACAATTGCACCGGCCACCACGGAAAATGCGCTGAGCCATACACCCGCGAAGAAGCCATGCAGAATCGGTTCGCCGCTTCGTTGCGGGAATTGGTCGTTCCACCCGGAGTGCTTACCTGGCTGAATGAAGCCGTCTCCGAATCCGACCTGAACGAACGGGCGTCACGTGAAAGGGAAATCGCACGCCTGGAAGAACAGCGGCGGAGGTTCGATTCAAAACTGGATGCGATGTATGAGGATCGTTTGGAGGGGCGCATAACGCCGGAGATGTATGACCGGAAGGCGAGCGAGTTGCGGGGCCAGTCGCTCACGCTGTCGCGCCGCATTGACGAAATTCGTGCAGCCGCTCCGGCAGCCGTTGGGGACGCGATCAACCTGATGGATCTGACCAGCCGGGCAGCGGATTTATTTGCCGTTCAGCTTGTGCATGAGAAGCAGGGTTTTCTTAGGCTGGTTCTGAAGTCGGCAACATGGCGGCATGGCGAGTTGCAGACCGAGTTCCAACAGCCGTTTGAGAATCTGAGGCGCTCGAACCAGCTAAGCAATACCAAACACAAGGAGAATGGAGCCACGAACGCCGAAATTGATACTTGGCTCCCCCGCATGTATTCGAACCAAGAACTTGACAAGACTTTCAAGGCTCGCAACTTATTGATTTTAAAAAGTCGCTGATATCGCCAACTGGAGCAGTCAAGCCGCTCCGTTTGCATCGACATTTTCAGTCTCTGGTCGGGCGATGCCCGGCGGCTCTAATTGTCAGACCGCCTGAGTGCTTCCCTCAACTGGGCGGGCGTCGTGCCTTCCCACGTCCGGAAGGCTCGATAGAAAGAATTCGAATCCTCGTAGCCGAGCAGGTACGCCACCTCTGCGACATCGATATCCGGCCGGTTGAGATACTCGCGCGCCAGTTCCTGCCGCGCCTCCAGAAGCAACTGTCGGAAAGTCGAGCCGTCATCGACGATCCGCCTCTGCAAGGTCCGGTCACTGAGCCCAAGTTCGCGGGCCACGGCCGACACGTCGGGACGGGCGCCAGCCACCAGGCGTTTGAGTATCCATTTCACCTGGTCGCTGATCGAACGCCGGGTGTGCCGCTCTTCGAGGGCCCGGTCGAGTTGCGGGTCCAACATTTCAAGCAACTCGGCATTGTGGGCGAGAAACGGCCGGTCGAGATCAGCCGCGTGCAGGACGAGGACATTCCGGCGCGCACCGAATTTGACCGGGCATTGGAAATAGGTTTCGTGGGCCTTGGTCGCTTCTGCCATGCGCGTAAGCTCCACCCGTTTCGGGTTCACCGGCTGCCCTGTGCCGCCGCGGCCGAGTTCAACGAATGACGCAAACGTGGCGTCCGTCAGGAGAGGCGGCGTTTCCTCTTCCGCGTGTTGCCACACGGGCTCGATCAAACACTCGTCCTTGCCGATCTTGACCTTCAGCTCCTCGGGTGTACACAGTTGCTTGAAGCGGGCAAGGCGCGTGAGCCCGTCTCGATAGTCGCGGGCGTAGTAGGCCGCCATCGTCGACGGCGGCCGGTTTCCCACGTCCATCTGGGTAGCGATTTTCAGGCCTGCAGCCGGATCGGAAGAAAGCTCGCCCAAGGCCCGCCAAAGTCCGAAGAACTGCGCCGTCGTCACGAGATTCTTCTTGCCATCGTAGACTGTCACGGGCACCCGCGCCTGGCTCAGCACTGCCGTCGGCGTGAGGCCGATCTTCGTAAGCCCTATCCAAAAGGCATTGGCGGCTTTGAAACGGTCCGACACTTGAACAGTCATTTTTCCTCGCACTGTTTTCTTCCTTGTGGTCACCTTGCTTACAGCGTACGCGTTGGTCAGTCGCCGAATGTCGCCTTGGTTTCCAGGTAAGCCTGAATTCCGTAGACGCCGAACTCGCGACCGATGCCGGATTGCTTGAATCCGCCGAACGGCGCGGAAGGTTCGTCGTAAAAGCTATTGATCATGACACGTCCCGCAACGATCTGGTTAGCGACTTTCTTGCCCCTGTCCGTGTCGGAGGTGCTGACATAGGCCTGAAGTCCGTAAGCCGAATCATTGGCGATGGCGATCGCTTCCGCTTCCGTTTTATACGAAATGATGCACAACACTGGCCCGAAGATTTCTTCTCTGGCGATCGTCATGTCGTTCGTCACGTTCACGAAAACCGTGGGCATTACGAAATAGCCGGCTTCGAGCCCCTGCGGCGCGCCTTCGCCGCCGAAGAGGATTTCGGCGCCTTCTTCGATGCCTTTTCGGATATAGCTCTCAACCCGGTTATACTGTTTCTCCGTAACGATCGGGCCAAGCACCGTGTCCGGATCGGCAGGGTTGCCCACCTTCATGGCCTGAATGGCTTCTTTGATGAGCCGCTTTACTTCATCCAGGCGGCTTTCCGGCACGAGGAGGCGCGTTCCCGCAATGCACGCCTGCCCGTTATTCAAAAACCCGGCGGAGAGCGCGAATGGAACGGCTTTGCTGAGATCAGCGTCGTCGAGGATGATATGCGGGGATTTTCCGCCTAATTCGAGCGTGACCCTTTTCAAGGTCGCGGTCGCATCGCGCATGATGCTCTTTCCGACTACGGTGGACCCGGTAAAGGAAATCTTCGCCACGTCCGGGTTGCGCGTGATCTCGGCGCCCACAACGTCGCCGCGCCCGTTGACGATGTTGACGACGCCGGGAGGAAGGCCCGCAGCATCAAAACATTCCATCGCCAGCTGCGTTTGCATGGCGCTCAGTTCACTGGGCTTGCAAACAACCGTGCAGCCCGCCGCAAGCGCCGCCGCCACTTTTGAGCAAACGAATGATGTGCTGGCATTCCACGGCGTTATAAGGCCGGCCACGCCGACGGGTTCAAGCGATACGGTCGCCGTGCCGGCGGTCTTTTGGAACGGAACTTCGCTCAGATGCTTTTTGGCTTGCAGAAAGCTTTGCGCCGCACGGGTGGCGGATGCTTTGCTGAACTGATAGCTGCCGCCATACTCTTCGACCATGATCGCGGCATTATCATTTATTCGGGTCGCGAAGGCCTCATACAGTTGCTGCAAATATTGGCCGCGCTGCTCCACCGTAGTTTTAGAAAAGCTCGTAAACGCTTCTTTTGCGGCCTGGACAGCGCGGCGCGTGTCATCTTCATCGCCAAGGGTGACGCGCCCGATGACCTGCTTATCAGTCGGTCTGACAAGATCAAGCGTCTCCTTGCCGTGGGACTCGACGAGTTTACCATTGATGTAATGTGTGGTGACCGTTTTCATGATTTGCTCCTTGTGCGGATACGTCCGCTTGTTACTTCGCCTGGAACCCTCCGTCGATATTCAGCACATGCCCGGTTACGAAGGAGGCCTCGTCCGAGAGAAGCCAGGCAATACCACGCGCAATTTCCTCGGGGTCGCCCATTCGGACCATCGGATGCATGCCGGAAATTGTGGCTTCGTCATACTGACCTTGTGAGATAGAACCGGCGATGATATCAGTCTTGATCGCGCCCGGAGCGACGGCATTGATCCTGATATTTTGCGTTGCATAGTCCAAGGCGCCGGACTTCGTCAGACCGACGACCGCGTGCTTGGTTGCGGCGTAGGGGCCGGCATAGGGAATGCCATTGAGCCCGGCGATGGATGCGAGATTCACAATCGAGCCGCCACCGTTCTTGAGCATCTCCTGGATTTCATATTTCATGCAGAGGTAGACGCCCATCACATTGGTTTGCAGCATCGCCTGAAATTTCGCGGGATCTGAATCTCCAATGGTCTTGGTTTCATTCGAAATGCCTGCGTTGTTGACAGCGAGGTCCAGACGGCCAAACTTTTCTACCGCGAACTCGATTAACCGCCTGACGTGCGCTTCGCGATCGACGTCAACCGCGATGAAGGCCGCATCTCCGCCCCGCGCGCGGATTTCTTCAACGGCCTTTTGTCCAGCGGCTTCGCGCCGGCCGCTGATGACCACCTTGATCCCCTTGCTGGCGAGAAGCATTGCCGTCGATCGACCGATTCCCGTAGCGCCGCCCGTAATTACTGCAACTTTTTGTGTCATGATTCATGGCTCCTTTCGATTCGCTGTCTTCGGATCGCTCCGTAGCATGAGTCAATTGTGGATGAACGCGCCCCAAGTGTAACTAGCAAATCGTGCCAATCGACTTGCACAATCTGCCAATCCTGACGGTAAGGCACAGCTCATCGCACCGGTAGCCGTGGCCAACGCCAAAAAGAGGTTTACAACCAACTCGGAGAGGAGTTGATCGTCCGCCTGGGGGAACGTTACCTTGCACAGTATCGGCCCACGCTGCGCGAACGTCTCGATTGCCATGCAGCACTGATGGGCATCTTGGAAATTCTCGTTCGCGTCTGTTGGCCCGACGCTCATCAGCTCGCTTACAGGCTGGGTGAAATCTATCGTTGACGCACATGCAACTGCTTCTCAGGTCGCTGACGGGAAGTTGTCTCGAAACAGCGTTCTGAGAAGTGACGGCACTCGGCCGAAAAACGCGCATTGCGCTGAATTGAATTCGCCGATACGCTCACGAAATCCCGTTCTGGGAGATCGTCTCGCCGGATTAATACTGGAAAACGCGCCTGCGTCAAACAACGACCGCTGCGGGCGGATTTGTCGCCTACTCGTACAACGCCTGCGGGCAGGCAGCGACCTGGGGCGTCTCCGGCCGGCCAAGACTGGACAGCCGTAGCCCGAGGATGTCGTCGCATATCCTGGCGCGTATTTTCCCCCCGCGCCCCGCTCCAAGTCGTGTCCCGCCACGGGGTTTCTGCCCGGCGTTGCGTGGCAGCAGACAGTTCAACCCGCTGAATACACACGCGAACCCCTGACGAGAACACACCGGGCGGCAGCCCGGCGGCAGCCCGGAAGGGCCGCCCCACTCGATGGGAAACAGGCACTTAACCTGGTGGCATCAGGCGGTTCCGCCCGCTCTCCGCAATCGGGCGAACAAATCCGCAACGCATGCGTATCTAAACTGGGATCATCAATCTATGAGCCAAACAGCAAGCTCCACTCTCGGACAAATTCACGAACTGCTAGCCGCCCACCGTTACTCGGTCGCCGAAAGGGCCGACGGCATCCTGACCATCATGGAGGTCGACAGCGGCCTCACCATTCAGGCTGTCCTCCAGGGCGATATTCTTTTCCTCTCGTTGAGCTGCGCCACCGTTCCGGCCGGCCGCCTGACGGCCGACGTCATGCGCAGGATGCTCGCCTCGGATAACGGGATCTCGACATCCCACTTCCAGCTCTACACCGGCGCGGACGGGAACGTGACCATAACCCTCAACAACTTCTGCAAGCTGCAGGAACTCGGCCCCGACGACGAAGACGATATCCTGTCATGTGTCAACTTCTTAATGGCCGACGTCGTGCACGCGCGCGAGCTCATAGGCCGGGATATTCAGTAAAGCCATCCAGCAAATATCGATTACAGAGCAGAGACCAAACACCATGGGATTCTTTTCAGATATGTTTAATCGCACCGGACGCGTCGTCCGCGGCCAGGCCAATCAGGGGGTGAGCGCGCTCGAAGACGCCACCTTCGAAGCCACCGTCAATCAGACCGTGGCCGACATGAAGACCGAGCTCAATAACGTGGTGCGCGCATCCGCCATGGCGATGAGCAATTACAACCAGCTCGATGCCGAATACCAGAAGTACGTGAAGCAGTCGGCCGAGTGGAAGGCGCGCGCCGGTCAGGCACTTGACGCCCACAACGAAGATCTCGCCCGCAAGGCGCTCGCCCGCAAGGCCGAATCCGACAAGCAGGTCGAGTCCATGCAGACCGCGGTTCAGGCGGCCCGCGATGCCAGCGACAAGCTCAAGCAGCAGGTCACCGATCTGAAGCACAAGATCGACGAAGGCGAGCGCACCGCGACCACGCTGGTGGCGCGCAAGAACGCAGCCATGGCCCAGCGCAAGGTTTCCGAAGCTCTGGCCGGCGTCGGCAAAGCGGACAACGCGTTCGCCACGCTCGCCAACTTCGAGAAGTCCGTATCGAAGGAAGAAGCCACCGCCAAGGCCTTTGACGAACTCGCCAGCACCGGCACCGACGCCGGGCTCGAACAGGAGTTCGCACAACTCCAGGGCCACACGGTGGATGCCGAACTGGAAGCCATGAAGCGCGAGCGCGCCCTGCCGCAGGTCGAGATCCAGAAGGAACTCCCGCCCGCGCCCGGCCACTAACCGGGGCGCCGAACATATGTTATGGGATAAAAAGCCCGCGCCTCAACCCGATCTCGCGCACCTGACCGTCGCCGACGCGAAGGTGCGCGATACGCTCTCGGTTCTCGGAGCCGCGGACGACCTGAGCGATCTCGACTTCACCGTCGATCGTCGCGACGTTTATGAGGCCGGCAGCAACCAGTGGTTTGAAGTCTCCGGCACATGGCGCGATCGCCGCGTTTTCCTTGAAGTCCACACCGGCGACAACACTGAGGTGCTCGGCAACTTCGACGGCCGACGCCTCACCCTCGACGACTTCGGGCTGAGCGAAGACGACATGGCCGAACTCGATCAGCGCCAGAACCAGAGCGACTTCATCGATTTCGAAGGCAAGTTCTGGCTCTACCGTTTCAGCCGCGAGGCAGGCATCTTCGGCGAAGGCCACGGCACTGGCCGCGGCTTTTACTGCTGGCAGTTCCAGGAGCAGGGCGGAACTCGTTTTCTGAGCGTGCGCAAGTTCGAAGGCGAACCCTTCACAGCCGCCATCTGGCTGAAGGTCGAGCCGAACGACATCACTGTTTTCCGGGGGGCCTGATGAAACACCAGAGACACGCCGCTATAGCTGCGTTTTTGCTTTTAACCGGCTGCGCTTCGATTCCCCGCGAACTCCGCCACGAGATCCAGGAAGCCGACGACCGCGTCCTCCAGGCCCAAAAACAATTTCAGAAGGATGCGGACGAGATCAAATCCGACTTCAACTATTCGCCCGATCTCTTCAAGACCGTATCTTCCGACTGGACCGGCCGCCTCAACGCAGCCAAATCCAAACTCGACGCAGCCGAAGCCGACCGCCGCGAACTGAAGCGCCTCGACGATTCGCTTCGCAACAACCTGCCGCGAGTACGCCAGCTCCTCACGGACGAAGACCGCCTTCGCCGGACTGCCATTGACGAAGCCAACACAATCGAGGCCCAGGCTAGTCGCTGGCTCGACTTTCAGCACAATCTCCCGCACTACCTGGCGAAAATGAAAGAGGGGCATGACTCCGCGCACGGTGCCGACTTCACCGAAGTCACCAGAACCGTGGAAAAGGCCGAGCAGGACTGGCCCGCCAAAAAAGCGGACCTCGATCAGCGGCTGCAGACTCTGAAGACCGCTGCCGACCGCGCAGACCAACAGTGGCAGGCCACCGAAGCTGAGCGCCAGGCCGCGTCCGAGGGCAAGGCCTCCGGCGCGCAGGTGGCGACGCTCATTCAGGCCAACGACGCCATCGAATCGACCGCTAATGTGGCGGCCGAAAAGCAACAGCTCGACGGCCTCTGCGGCCAGTTGTATTATGCCTGGGATAAAGTCCTTGAAGATCTCGATCAGGATCACGAAGGCCCGGCGCTCGTGTATCGCGAGAAGCTCAAGACCGTCCGCACACAGTTCGCGGAAGCGGGCGATAAATCCCCGCAAACCTCAACAGATGTCGACTGGGTCAACATCGAGCCAGACGCCTATCGGGCGGTGGAAAACGATCTGGGCATGGCGATCGCCCACAAAGACGCCGGCCTGTACGATTCCGAAGCTCAGACCACCGCGCAACCGGCGGGGTTCGCCTACATCGCGCCGCCCTCGGTGGGCTCAAATCAATACGGTTACTGGACCCACAACGAACAGGGCAGCTTCTGGACTTTCCTCCCGGAGTATCTGATCATGCGCGAGCTGTTCTGGGGCAATAGTTACCGGCCCATCGTGGTCAACGAGTACAACAGCTACTACGACTATGCGCGCCAGGGACGCACCTGGTATGGAGAAACATCGCCCGCCGCCCCGCCGAAGTACGGGACTCACGGGACCTTTACCCAGCAGCGCTACGCCGGCAGCAGATACGTGCAGTCGGGCGGCTTTAAGAACTCCGCGTACGGCTCCCGCCCGTCAGCCGCCACTCCGGCCGCGCCCCGAATGGGCAGCGCCCCGCAGTCCGACGACTCTCAGGGCAAGCGCTTCGGAAGACCGGCCGATCCTACGCCCCAGGGAAAGCGCTTCGGAGGCGGCAACAGCCCGCCCGCGGGGAAGCGTTTCGGGGGAGGCAATCGACCGCCCGCCGGCAGGCGCTTCGGGGGGGCACGCCGCAGGTAAGATCCGTTTCCACTTTTCTTGCGCCGATCGACAAGACCGCGGCCGTAAGGGATAACAGTCATCAGACGCTGCGCGTCGAACACCGCAGGTCGGGAGAGTGGATCCGACGTTTCCACAGAATTCCAACTCTCGTTCCAGTGGATTGCTTCCGCATCGTCGACGATTCGCCATCAAGCCAATGGAACAGCCAGAAGTTGAGCGTTGGGGGTTCCAGGGCTTCAGCTTGTTCAGCCAAACACGCCGGCGGCGACTCACCGAGGCTGTCGTGGTTCGGGATTGTACTTTATGTTTTTCGCATTCCGATCAGGCTGTACGTGTAGCAAAGCAAAACCGCCACGGAGATCGCCGTGGCTTTGTACGGTTCAGGCGCGAAGAGGAAACATGCATAACTGAGGATGGAGCGTGCAATAGCGTGGCGTAATCCAACGGGATCATCCGCTGCCCAGCCATATGGAATCCAGATGAGACCCATCAGGATCGCACCGCCGAGGACAATCAGGTTCGCACTATGCGCAACAATCGCGGCGACGATAACGAGCGGCCAAAGCAAGGCGACAAGCACCAGCGATTGGAAGAAAAGCCGGGCCACAGGATTTCCCGGGCTTACTTTTTTCACTTTCCGCCCCCTCAAGAGGTCAATCAGGACGCCGAACGGGAAAATCAAACCGCTTCCAAATCCAACGATGTAACCTAATTCATTCGGAGGCACTCGGAGTGCGGCCACCGCGACGATGGACCAGTAGACGATGCCTGCAATCGGCATCGATCGGGTGCTCGTGACAAGGAACTCTCGCCTGAGATCGCTCAGCTTCGCCGTCGAATCCAATTGTTCAACCTCCATTGAGCAGACTGCCCCCTGACCTATACGTTCCCTTGACACAGGATGTTCCCCGCGGGCGCTCAGCGCGGTGCGAGAATCGTCAGGCGGTGTCCATGCGGATCGGTGTGGCCAGATTGTGGCACGAAAGAGGGTCAACGTCGTGGAATATGTCGCTGCTGAAATCAGAATATTCGGAGCAGGAGAGGTGCAGCACTATTCTTCTCACAGGTAACCGTGGCTGATTGGCTTAACACATGGTCCGGAGATGGGTGTGAAGTGGCAATGCATTGACTTTCAGGTACTGCCCAAATCGCAGCCCACCCGATTTCGCGATATAATCGGCCCTGTCCGGGGAATGCTAAAACAGCGATCTCGAAAAATGCCCGCGCAGCGCTTCGATCAGACGCCTCCCGCTCGCTCGTTATCCCTCATCGTCCGCGCCATCTTCCTCGCCTGCGCCGCAGTTGCCGCCGCGCAATCCGCCGCGCATTCATCTGCTCCGGCCGCCCCCACTCTCGACCGCCAGTTCACGCAAACGGTGAGGCCGTTCCTTGCCACTTACTGCTCGGCCTGCCATAGCGGCGCGACCCCCGCCGCCGGTTTCGATCTCCTGCAATTCACCGACACAGCTTCCGTCGTGCGCGATTATTCCCATTGGGCGCTGATGCGCGAAAAACTCTCCGCGAAGGCAATGCCTCCGGTGGAAATGCCGCAACCGCCCGACGACGCCCGCCAAAAGGTCATTGCATGGATTGCCGCCATGCGCGAGGGCGAAACGCTCAGACACTCCGGCGATCCCGGCCCCGTGCTCGCCCGCCGCCTCAGCAACGCCGAATACGACAACACGATCCGCGACCTGACCGGCGTCGACCTCCGTCCGGCGCGCGAATTTCCCGTCGATCCCGCGAATCTGGCCGGGTTCGACAACTCCGGCGAGTCGCTGACCATGTCGCCGGCGCTCATGGCGAAGTATCTCGAAGCCGCGCGGCAAACGGCCGATCACATGGTCCTCAAACCCGACGGCTTCTCGTTTGCGCCTTACCCGATGCTGGTCGAAACCGATCGCGAAAAATACTCCATCGAGCGCATCGTCGATTTTTACGCGCGGCAGCCCACAAGGTTCGCCGATTACTTCGAAGCCGCATGGCGCTACAAGCACCGCGCCACGTTCGGGCAGCCACAGGCGACTCTGGCCCGCGTCGCGGCGCAATCGAAAGTGAGTCCGAAATATCTGCCGATGGTCTGGCAGGCGCTGGAGCGGACGAAAGAGGAAATCGGCCCTCTGGCAAAGCTTCAGGCCCTTTGGCGCGGCCTGCCCGCGCCAAAGGGAAATCAACCCGATCTCGCGCATGATGCGTGCGCACAGATGGACGCCTTCGTGACGAAGATCCGCCGCCATACGGAAAAGCTGTTCGTTCCACCCTCGCTGCCCGGGATGAACGCCAACTTCCAGCCTTTCGTGGTCTGGCGCGATCGCGAAATTGCCGCGCATCGCCGCGATTTCGACCCCACCGCGCTGCGGGTCGCGGGCGAACCGCCGACTCCGGACCCTGTCGTCACGCAGGGTCCTACGTTCGGCAGCGGCGAACAGATCGCCGTGAAGAAGGCGATCGCCGACTACATCCAGGAACGCCGGGAAGATCCCGATCTCGCAGTTCCCGCCGGCGAACGGGCGCGCTACGAAGCCGCCTTCGCGCGGTTCAGCAACGTATTTCCGACCGCATTCTGCCTGCCCGAGCGCGGCCGCTTCTACCCCATCGATTCGATCGATCACGGCCGTTACCTTGGCGCCGGCCTCCACAACGTGATGGGATACTTCCGCGACGATGCCACGCTCAGCGATCTTATTCTCGACGAAAAAGGCGCGAAAGAGCTGGACACGCTTTGGCAGGAGTTCGATTTCATCGCAGATTACACCGTCCGCACGTGGCAACAGTTCGTCTTCAACAGCGGCTTTGGCGGAGGACGCGGAGTGAATGTGGAACGCCCGTCCTTCAACGATTCCACGACGCAAAAAGTCATCTTCGGCATTCGCGACGCCCATGTCAAAGCGGTGCCGCCGGACCAACCCGCGGTCGCCGAAGCCCTGAAGACCCATTTTGACGCCATCAATGCCGAAATCAGATGGGTGGAAAAAGCGCGAATGGACGCGGAGCCGCGCCACCTGGAGGCTTTGCTGAAGTTCGCCGCCCGCGCTTACCGCCGGCCTCTCGCGCCGGACGAGCGCGACGAGATCCTGGCCTACTACCGCGAGCTCCGCGAGAAGAATAATCTGACCCACGAGGAAGCCATTCGCGGCTCCATCGTGAGCCTTCTGGTTTCCCCGGATTTCCTTTACCGCGTGGACCTCAACGACGCAATCGAACCCGCCGCGCCCGGAGTGCAGGCCGCGAACATACACCGAAAATAGGAGCGATCAAGATGCCAAACCACACCAGACCTCAATCCAGCCAAATTGCCCGCCGCGCCGTGCTTCGCGGCGCCGGCGTCACCATGGCCTTGCCCTGGCTCGAATCGTTCGCGGCGAAAGCGGCGGCGACGGATCCCGTTTTCCCGAAGCGGTTCGGCGTGGTGTTCCTCGGCTGCGGGGTCAACGAAGACCACTGGGGATCGGAAGGCTCCGGGGCCGAAATGAAGTTGAGCAAGTCGCTCTCGCCGCTGGAGCCGCTGAAAGGCAAGATCAACGTCATCCACGGCCTGTTCAATAAGGGCGCCATGGGGCTGGGCATTCACCCGCCGCAAACCGGCAGCCTGCTCACCGGCGCGCCGCTGCAAAAGGGGTCTGTCATCCACTCCGGCATTTCGATCGACCAGGCGATCGCCAATCACATCGGGCAGGACACGCTCCAGCCCAGCATGGTGCTCGCCTGCGAGCAACCAATCACGGGGTTCCACGAATCCAATTTTTCTCTGGCCTACAGTTCGCATATTTCCTGGCAAAGCCCCGACTCGCCGGTTCCCAACGAGTGCTATCCATCGCTGGCTTTCGACATGTTGTTTGAAAATCGCGGCAGCATGCTCAACGTCAGTGTTCTCGACCGTGTGAAGGAACGCGCCGATCGCCTTAGCCGCAAGATCAGCTCGACAGACAGTGCGAAGCTCGACGAGTATCTGACCAGCGTGCGGGAAGTCGAAAAACGCGTCGACAACATGCGGAGAACAAAGGATCAGGCCGACGACGCGGCCAAACTCAAATCCCGCCCCGCGTGGACTATGGAGCGCCCCGCCAACGGCCTGCCCGAAGATCTGCGCGAACATGCGAAGCTCATGTGCGATCTCATCGCCATCGCATTCCAGACGGACAAGACGCGCGTCGCCTCGCTGATAATCTCCCGGGATCTGTCGGCGATGTATTATCCTTTCCTCGACGTGAAGGACGCGCATCACGGAGCCTCTCACAACAACAACAACGACGCCTACGAAAAGATCACGCGTTTTCACGTCAGCCAATACGCCTATCTCGCATCGAGGCTCGACGCAATGCCGGAAGGCGACGGGACAGTGCTCGATAACACGTGCCTGATGTTCCTGTCCAATCTGTGGATTGGCCGAACGCACAACAACTCCAGACTGCCGCTTGTTCTGGCCGGCGGCCTGGGTGGCACGCTGAAGACCGGGCGCACGCTCGATTATCTGAAGGCGGGCGACGAGAACCGCAAGGTCTGCAGCCTCTACCTCTCGCTCATGGACCGCATGGGGCTGCAACTCGGCCATTTTGGCGATGCCGACACGCGCCTCGAACAGCTGTAACGGAAGCCGCGGCGGGCGGCGTTCAGCGCGGTCCGAGGATCGTGAGGCGGTGTCCGTCGGGGTCGGTGAACGTTGCTGCCCAGCCGCCGGGATAAATCTCACGCGGTTCCCTGATGAAGGTGCATCCGCGGGCCGCCAGTGCAAGGTGCGCATCGGCAACGCTGTCTACGGAAAAGATAACTTCGACGGCGCCGACGATCTCATTCCCGGCAGCGGTTCCGAGCGGGCGGTTGAGCACGACACGCACTCCACCGCCTTCGAACATGGTGACCTCGCCCGGCTGGCCGAGCATTTTCAAGCCGAGTGTTTCGCCGTAGAACTGGACGGAGCGGGCCATCTCCCTGACACCAAGCGAAATCATGGAAATCTTCAACTGGGGAAGGGCTGGTAAGGCGGAGCCGGGAGCGGTGGGCGTCGTAGCTGTCATTTCTCCAATGTACAGAATTTTGCGCGGCTTCGCATGGCAGAGAGAACAGCGCACCTACACTCCAGGCGAAACCGCGCGCCCCACAACAGCCACTGAGACAATGAAACCGTGACGAACCACGCGGTGGTCGTGTTTGACGGGGAGTGCAGCTTCTGCAACCGCTGGGTCGATTTTCTGCTGCGCTTCGACCGCAAGGACGTTTTCCGCTTCACCGCCCGCCAATCCGAATCCGGCGCGGCCTTCTCGTTGAGAAGCGGCCTTCCCGCCGGCGGGACCGGCTCCATCGTTGTCGTGGAAGACGAACGGATACTCCTCCGTTCCGACGCCGTTCTGCGAATTCTGAGTTTGCTCGGCTTCCCTTTTTCGCTCCTCGCAGTCTTCCGTATTGTCCCGGTAGCCTTGCGCGACGCAGCCTACGATCTGATCGCGCGTTATCGGACCCGCTGGCTCGGGAAGAAGATCGTCTGCCGGGTCCCCACCTTCGCAGAACGGCATCGCTTCATCTGACCTGTGGGAATCCGCCAGCCACTACTCCCGCAGCCCGAATGTGAACACGGCATTCCCCGCCGGCACCGACACATACTGCTTCCCATCCATCGCGTAGGTCACCGGACCGGCCGTGATCTGTCCGCCCGTCATTGCCTTCCACAGCATCGCGCCCGATTTCGCATCGAGCGCATAAAAATATCCCTCGCGGCTTCCTGCGAAGACCACGTCCGACGCCGTCGCCAACACGCCGCTGTCCGTCACATCCACCATTTTGAACTGCCACTTCACCAGGCCGGTATTCGGATCCACCGCCTGAATGGCGCCCCACGCTATCTCCGGCAGCCTGCGATTGGTGGCATTCGCGCGGAGCGGCGGAACTTCATGCGTCGCGCCGCCGCTGTTGTATTGGTTGCCTTCGCGGTATTCCTCGTTGCGACTCGTCACCATGGAGTGAGTATCCATCCAGCTCGGAATATACATAAGTCCGGTCCGCGGACTGTAAGCCGGGTTATACCAGTTTGTGCCGCCCTGATTCTCGGGATAAATTACCATCCCTTCCGGCGTCGCATGGCCCACACGGATGGGCCGGCCTTTGGCGTCGAGTCCGGTCGCCCAGGTAACTTTCACGAACGGCTTGCCCAGCAGAAACTCGCCGGTCACGCGGTCCAGCACATAGAAAAAGCCGTTGCGATTGGCCCACAGCAGCAGCTTGCGCGGACGGCCCTGCCAGTTGGCGTCGGCCAGAACCGGGACCTGCGTGGCGTCGAAATCGAACTCGTCGTGCGGCGTGAACTGGAAGTGCCATTTCAGCTTCCCTGTGTCTGGATCGAGCGCCAGCACTGAACTCGTATAGAGGTTGTCGCCTTCGCGCACGGTTCCGTTCCAGTCGGGGCTCGCGTTGCCCACGCCCCAGTAAAGCGTGTTGAGCGCCGGGTCGTAAGAGCCTGTCGTCCAGATCGATCCGCCGCCGTGCATCCAGGACTGGCCCGCCCACGTCTCGTTCCCCGGTTCGCCGGGATGCGGCACCGTGTTGAAACGCCAGAGTTCTTTGCCCGTTGCGGGGTCGTAAGCGGCAAGGAAGCCGCTGATGCCGTACTCGCCGCCGGCGGGGCCCGCGATGATCTTGTCCTTCACAACAAGCGGCGCGACCGTCGCCGAATAGCCGGCTTCCGGCCTGGCGACCGGCACGATCCAGATCTGATTACCGGTGCGGGCGTCCAGCGCCAGGAGATTGCCGTCGATCGTGCTCATGAAAAGCGTGTTGCCGAGGATGGCCAGCCCGCGGTTGACGCGGCCGCAGCAGAGCCGGGCGGCGGGAACGGGATTGTAAGCGTGGGTCCAGAAAACCCTTCCCGTCGCAGCATCCACGGCGACGACCACGTTCGGTGGCTGCACCGTATACAGTACGCCATCCACCACAAGCGAAGTGGCTTCATATTTACTGCCGGCTTCGGCCGGAGGGCGGGATTGCAGCACCCACTTCAACTCGAGATTCCTGGCGTTCGCCGGAGTAATCTGCGTCAGCTGGCTGTAGCGTTGCCCATTGAGGTTCCCTGAATAGGTCAGCCAGTTCTGCGGCTCGCTCTCGGCGTGAAGGATTCGGTCGAAGGGGACTTGCGCCGCCGCAATGGATGCGCCAGCCAGAAGAAAACTGAACAGCCGGGCCGTCATTGTGTCTGACCCCGCAAGGTACTCAGATAGCCGGCCACATCGGCGATTTCCTGTGCGCTCAGTTTATCTTTATAAGACGGCATGGGAGACGTCTTCATCACTTCGTATTCCTTCAGTTTGTCGATTTGCAGGGCGCGCAATTTGCCGTCCGAGCCAAGCATCTGGATCGAGTAGTTATCGTAGTTGAGCAGCGTACCCACGATCACTTTGCCGTCTTTCGCAACGGCGCGGACTGGGCGATTGCTCTCTCGAATATCGGCGTTCGGATCGAGCAGCTTGGCTTCGAGCGACGCGCGGCTTCGGGCTGTGCCGATGGCAGTAAGATCGGGACCGGCGAACCCACCGGTGTTGCCGATGCGATGGCACGACCCGCACTGGCCCTTACCTTCGACGATGCTTTTGCCTCGCGCGGGATCGCCGGCGAGTCCGCTGCCTGCTCCGTTCGCGCCAGGCCTTGCGTTCGCGAGCGAGCGCAGATACGCGACAATGGCGAAAGCCTGCTCGTCGCTATAGTTGCCCGGTGGCATGGGAGTGCTGGGGATGCCTTTCTTTACGAGATCCATGAGGTCGCTGTCGGTCTGCGCGCGGCGGAAGCGGTTGGACGCGAGATTGACGCCGGAGACGAGGTCGCCGTTCGGCCCGTGGCAAGTGGCGCAACTCGTAAGGAAAATCTGGCCGCCGCGCTGGATGTCGGCGGTGGTGACGCCGTGGCCCTCCTGTGCCGGAAGGGCAAAGGCGACGAGTACGAGAAAAACGACAGGCAGAATGAGCTTCATCGCAGCGATGAGTTTATCACCGCACAGCTACGAGGGGAAGCCGGAAGGTAAGACCGTTTGTCCGGCGAACAGCTCCGAGGCAAGTCAACGTGGAAACACGTGTCGGCTAAGCGAAGGCAGATGGCGCGCCTGGTTAAGCAACTCCGCCGGGTCCATAGCAGCCCAGAGGAGAATGACAGTCTCGACCACGGGCGGGATCGGCGCATCCTGAGCGACAACCAGCAGCCCGGGACTGGATCGTCCGCTCGCGAGCCTTTCACGGAAGCAATTCAGCATGGTGCGGCGGTCGTGCGACACCAATACACGGTGTCCAATCGCCATACGTTCCAGAACCTCCGGGTCGCCGATACCCCTCAAGCCAGATTCGTCGGACGACGCAAAGTCAATCGCAGGTTCTCGCCGGCGAACCGCAGTGACAATACCGAAATTCAGGTCGGCATCGGCCTGAAAGCGAATGCTCAAGACTTCTGTCCGAACATCTCCGCCCTGGCGCGCTGGATCTTCTCCCAGAGGCGGGGATTCTCTTCCGCCATGGGGATTCCGCTCGCTTCAAACTCGCGTTCGGTCTTTTCGAGGTATTCGTCGATCTCAGCTTTGTGGTCCAGGTAGAAGCCGATCGCGCCGTACACTCTCGACAGTTTCCCGAGGGCCGGGAATTGTTCCAGAATACGCTCCGGCGAATCGCCCCGATTGAAGGCGTAGACGACGGAGTCCAGGGAAACCCGAACCCCGGCTATGTAGTAGCCGCCGTCCCGCTGTTCGATGTATTCGCTTTGCATTTGATTCGCCCGCTTATTCAATTGTAGTCGAAGAGAGCAACGCTTTCGCTCGTGGGCTATGCCCTGGACGTCCGGCAAGCATTACGAAATGCGCACCGGATCGCTGTGTTACGCTGCCCCTTGACGGTGTTCACCTCCACGCTCCACCAAAGGCCAACGTGCAATCGCCCCGGCTCTTCCTGATCGACACTTACGGCTTTATCTTTCGCGCGTACCACGCCCGCGCGCGGACCGGCGCGCCGCCCATGCGCACCTCCACCGGCCTCTCCACAGAGGTCGTTTTCATCTTCAGCAATATGCTGCGCAAGCTGACCAAAACCTATCGGCCCGATTATATTGTTGCGGTTTTTGAGAGCCTGGGCAAGACGCACCGCGAAGAAGAGTACGCCGAATACAAGGCGAATCGCGCGGAAACTCCCGAAGAGCTGATCCAACAGGTTCCGTATGTGCAGCGCATGATCGAGGCGCTTCGGATCCCCATCGTGCAGTACGCGGGCTTCGAAGCGGACGACGTCATCGGCACGCTCAGCCGGCAGGCCAGCGCCGCCGGCTGCGAAGTGGTGATCGTGTCGAGCGATAAAGATCTGATGCAGTTGGTCACCGACCGCGTCCGAATGCTCAACCCGGCGAAGGACGACGCATGGTACGGCCCCGCCGAAGTGAAAGAGTTCATGGGCGTCGAGCCATCGCAGGTCGCCGATTTGCTCGCGCTCAAAGGCGACGCCGTCGATAATATTCCCGGCGCGCCCGGCATAGGGGATAAGGGCGCGAAGGATTTGATCGCGCAGTTCGGTTCGGTAGAGGCGGCGCTCGATCGCGCGTCGGAGGTCACGAAAAGGACGTATCGCGAGAGTCTGGAAAATAATCGCGAGCGGATCGAACTGAGCAAGCGCCTGGCGACGGTGGATTGCAATGTGCCGGTGACGTTCGACCTGCCGCAATTCACGGTTCATCAACCGGACCCCGAACTACTGAAGCCACTGCTTAAAGAACTGGAGTTTTTCAGCCAGTTGAAAGAATACGCCGAGGCGATGGGTCCCTCTGACGATAAGCGCGAGCGCGATTTCGCGCCGTTGGCGACTGCCGCGAAACTATCCGCGTGGCTTGCAGCGGTACCTTCAGGCAAGCCCGTCGCTGTCGCGTTCGGACTCGACCGTACCGAAATCGGCCTCAGTTGGAGGACCGGTGAAGCGCGCGGTATCCCGGTCGGACGCATTGAGGAGTTGCGCCCCGCCTTGGAGAATCCGGCGCTCCCGAAATGCGCCGCGGACGTCAAGACACTCACCCGCGCGCTGCTTGGGCTTGGCATTACACCGGCCGGGTTCACCGAAGACCCCTCGCTTTACGCTTTCCTGCTCGATGCCGATCCAGGCGGCTGCTCGCTCGAAGCCATGGTCGAGCGCCGCCTGGAGCTCCGCCCGGGTCCGCGCGCCGACGAACGAGCCCATTTCACGCATGAACTCGCGGAGCGCCTGCGCCCGGAAATCGTCAGGCGCAGCGCAGCGTCCTCCGCTACGCTGCGGGAGCTCTACGAAAAAGTCGAACTGCCCCTCGCCGGTGTACTGGCCCGCATGGAGCATACGGGCATCAGGGTAGACGCCGGGGAACTGGATCGCCTCTCGACATTGCTTGAAACCCAGATCGCATCGCTCACTCGTGAAATCCACACTGCCGCTGGCCGCGAGTTCAATATCTCCTCGCCTCAGCAACTGGGTAAAGTGCTGTTCGAGGATCTTGCCATCCCTTCTCCCGTCCGCAACGCAAGGGGGAAGGCGCCATCCACAGCTGCGGACGTTCTTGAACTGCTCGCGCCGGACCATGCCATCGTCCGCCACGCCCTCGAATACCGCCAGCTGACCAAGCTCAAAGGCACCTACGCCGATGCCCTGCCCGCCCTGATCGACCCCGCCACAGGACGTATCCATACCAGTTTCGGCCAGACCGGCGCAGCCACTGGCCGGCTCTCGTCCTCGAATCCCAATCTGCAGAACATTCCCATTCGCACCGAACTTGGCCGGGAGATCAGGGCGGCGTTCGTCCCTCGCGAAGGCTGGAAGCTGGTGGTGGCCGATTATTCGCAAATTGAATTGCGCCTGCTGGCCCACATGTCGGAAGATCCGGTGCTCGTGGCTGCCTTCCGCAACGGCGAAGACATCCACACGCGCACGGCGGCCGAGGTAATGGGAGTTCCGCCGATGCTGGTCACGAAGGAGGCGAGGAACGCGGCCAAGGCGGTGAATTTCGGGATCGTCTACGGGATCAGCGGCTTTGGCTTGGCGGCGAATCTGGGCATTCCGCGCAGGGAAGCGGAGGCCTACATCCGCAGCTATTTCGAGCGCTACGCGGGGGTCAGGAGATTTATCGACGCGACCGTCGCCCAAACCAGAGAAACCGGCGTTGCGAAGACACTGCTGGGCCGGGAGCGGCCGATCCCGGATATCAACAGCCGCAATCCCGCTGCCAGAGGCTTTGCCGAACGGACGGCCATGAACTCGCCTATTCAGGGCACGGCGGCAGATCTGATTAAGCTGGCGATGGTCCGAATTGACCACGCACTGGCCGGAAGGAAGAGCCGGATGCTGCTACAGGTCCACGACGAACTGGTGCTGGAATCCCCGCCGGAGGAGATCGAGGAAATCAAGATCGTTTTGAAGACAGAAATGGAGGGAGTGATGCAGCTGTGTGTGCCGCTGGTCGCTGACATCGGAACCGGCGACAACTGGCGCGACGCCAAATGAATGGGAAGCCGACCGACCCTGCCGGGGCAAACGGGTAGTGCCGTCCCGAACAGTTAAGTAGCCCAACTGCGGCCAACCTGCGCGCTTGTTGGCTGGGGGCGCAGTTACGCGCTGAAGGAACTGCCGCACCCGCAGGTGGACTTGACGTGCGGATTATTGAACTTAAAGCCCGAACCCTCAAGGCTTTCCACGTAGTCGACCTCGGCGCCATCCAGATACAACATGCTGGCCTGATCGACGAAAACCTTGAGCCCGTCGTAGTTGTAGGTCTTGTCGAGCATGCCGGGGGCGTTCTCGAAAGCCATGGAATAGCTGAAGCCGGAGCAACCGCCGCCCACCACCGAAATCCTCAAACCCGCCGGTTTCGGTTCCTGCGTCTCCAGAATCTCGCGAACCTTGCCGACTGCTGTTTCTGTCAAATTAACCATATCTGTTAAATCTCCCGCTTAGGAATCCTGCTGTCAGTATACCAAGATGATCCGGAGGACATGCAGGATTCGCCGCCGGGCGGAGTTTTTCTCCGATTCGCAGTCCGTTTTTGCGTGGCTGAGCGGCTTCGCGCGAGGGCGGGTGCCCGGCGACACAAAATTACGTGCAAGAGCACGACTCCTTCTGTTATCTTCGTTCTGTACCAATCCAGCTGTACCAATGGAGGCCACCCCGCCGCATTTCAGCAAGACGGGGCATGGAGCCGCCAATATGGCGAAACCGGAATATCCAGCCGTCCGTCTGATGACGATGTATGGCAACGATGACTGGAACTCTCCGCTTACCGGCCATGGGCGGCAGGACACTGAACAGGACCCGAGTGGACTACGAAAACACTCCGGAAGGCGCCCTTGTCCGCCGGGCGCAGGACGGCGACCAATCCGCGTTCCAGGAAATCGTCGAGCGCTATCAGTCCAAGGTTTTTTCGATCATCCACGGCATTGTGCGCCAGCGCAACGACGTGGAAGACATCGCCCAGCAGGTTTTCACAAAGATCTATTTTTCGATGCGGAACTTCGACTTCCGAAGCTCGCTCATCACCTGGATCTACAAGATCACGGTGAACGAATGTTTTGATTACCTTCGCAAGAAGAAGGTTCGCAAGCTGGTTTATGAGAGCGACATGAGCGAGGACGAGGTCCGCAGGGTGGAGAATTCCGAGACCGGCAGCGGCCGGGGTGTGCGGGCCGATACGACGCTGGCCAGACGGGACTACGTCGTCAAGCTGCTGGGCCGCGTTTCCGACGAAGAGCGCGAACTGCTGATGTTGAAGGAGGTGGAAGGCTACTCTGTGGAAGAGATGGCAGACCGCCTCAAAATGAATGAGAATACAATAAAAGTGAAGCTGTTTCGCGCCCGCCAGAAGCTGGTGAAAGCCTCGCAGCGTCTTGATCGGTCGCCGTCTGTGTTGGCTGGATGAAGGAACTGTTATGCATGACGTTGTGATCTGCGAATTCGAAAATCATCTCGCGGGAAACGCCTCGCCGGCGTTCCATAGCCACCTGGCGTCCTGCCAGGAGTGCCGCGCGGAGGTCGAACAAATCACCCGCGTGTCCGGCATGATCGCGGAACTTCGCGCCAGGCCGGAAACGACGCCGGAACCGCCTCCGTTCTTCTTTACGCGCGTTGCCGCGAACATTATCGAACATCAGAACACGGACCACTGGGGCCTGCTCGCGCCCGGAGCCGCGTTTTTCCGCCGTATTGCGTTTGCGTCGCTGCTGCTTCTGGCGGGGCTTGGCAGCTATCTGGTCACCCGCGAAGGCAATTATTCCGGCGCCGACGCCGCCACGGTCATGGCCCACGACGTGACGACCGCCCATCCGGAGAGTTCCGACCGCGACCTGATGCTGGCAACGCTGGCAAGCTACGGAGAATAACCCGCAGGGGACAAATATGGCATCGGTCACCCTGCCCAGACCTGCCGAACGGGTCGCGATCGTAACGCTGATACTCGTATTCCTGTGCGGCGCGGTTGCCGGCGCGCTTGTCATGAGCATGACGAGGATCCATGCGACGCAGCCTCTTTCCGCGGGCTTTTCCATGTCTGTGGCGGAGATGAAGAGCGGACTCAATCTGACAGACGAGCAGACGCGGCAGCTCACTTCGATACTCGACGATTTTTCGCGGATCTACGATAACGTGATGTCGGACGGGCAGAGCCGGATATTGCTGATTCTGGATCCGGACCAGAAGAAGCGCTTTGAGCAGATGCTGAAGCAGCACCGCAAAGCGGCGCAGTAATTCGCGCCCGGATCGCACGCGAGCTTCCGGAAGCTCGAACCACCCCGCGCCCTGGAATGCCCCCGCGGCGACCGCAAACAGCTCCGTGAGTCGGTGTTTGCGGCCATCTTTCAGGAGGGTAATAGCTGCCACCACTGACAGCAAGCCGCCCGCTATCCAGAGCCGCAGGGAACAGGGCCGATTACTGAACAGTCAGGGTAATAGCGACCGAACTGGAAAGGCCTCCACCCGTCCCGGTAACGGTAATTGGGTACGATCCCGGCACTGTGTTGGCAGCCGCGAAGATCTTCATGCCGGATCTACCCGCGCCCGGCGCAGGGATCGTAGTAACGGTGAACGAGTCGGTCACGCCGGAAGGCAGGCCGCTGGCGCTGAGACTGATCGCGGAGTTGAAACCTCCCGAAGTCGTCGTGGTAATCGCTACGTCGTACTGCCCGCCCCTCGATACCGTAATCGCGGCGGCCGAAGACGATACCGTGAACGCCGGTACCACGGCAGCGGTAACGTTCAAAGTCACAATTGCCGTTCGGACCAGGTTACCGCCGCTGGCTGTGACCGTGATCGCGTACGACCCGACTGACGCGTTCGCCGCCACTGCCATTGTCATGGTGGATGCACCGGCTCCCGGCGCTCCGAGCGTTACCGGACTGAACGTCACGGTAACGCCGGCCGGCTGACCGCTCGCACTCATCGTGACCGGCGCGCTGAATCCGCCCGAGACCGTCGTGGTCACCGTGGACGCGCCGTTGGCCCCTTTCGCCACCGAAACCGTTGCGGGGGCGACCGAGACCGTGAAGGACGGAGGCACCGTCACCGTCAACGTTACCGTTGAAGTCTGCACCACGCTCCCGCCTGTGGCTGTGACCGTGATCGTGTATGGTCCCACAACAGCGTTGGCCGCCACCGCCATCGTCATGGTGGATGAACCGGACCCTGGGGCGCTAATCGCAGCCGGGCTGAAAGTCACCGTGACGCCCGCCGGCTGACCGCTCGCTGTCAACGTGATCGGCCCGTTGAACCCGCTCGAAACCGTCGTCGTGACCGTCGATGTGCCGCTGGCGCCCTGCGCTACCGAAACCGCGCCGGGAGCCGCCGATAGCACGAAATTCGGGGCAGACCCGGCGACGATCCCGTTAATCAGGTTCGCTCCGTTCGGGCTGCCCCAACCCGTGACCAGGTCGTAACCCGTTACGGCCGAATAGCTGCCGCTGGTCCCGCTGGTAATGTCGTGCATGTCGGTGCCGTAAGACGTTCCGAGGCCGATTGAGTAAACGGCGGGGTTAATAAAGCCCGCTGCCGCCTGACCGCCGGCGGCGGCCTGTTGGTTCGCCAGCGCCGCATAGCCGGCCCACATCGGCGCCGCAAAGCTTGTCCCGCCGTATTCGTTGGCCAGACACGGCCCCTGGTCGGCACACGTGTAGAACGTGAAGTTGGCATTGGCCGATACGTCCGGGCCGTTGCGGAGGGCGTGCGATCCCCTGTTATTGGCATTGATCACCCCCGCGGTTTGCTGCCACGCAGGAATGGCGACGCCATCGGGCGAAACGCCTCCGCCGCTGTCTCCCCACGCTGTTTCCGACTGCCACGGGCCCGCGGCTCTCGCGGTGATCAGGTCGGTGCCACCCACGGAAATGACGTTGGCATCGTCGGAGGGCCAGGCCGCCGAATTCCCCGAAACCGTCCATGTCGAGTTGTCGCCGGACGCCACGAAGAAGCTCTGCCCCTGCATGGCCATCCTCTGGAAAAACGGATCCAGAGTGCCTGGATCCGCGGGCGTCCAGCCCCACGAGCAGCCGATTGTCATGGGGAGCGGATTGTGCGTCGTCATTGCGCTGAGAATCGCCGTATCGCCGGATCCCACGAAGAAATACAGATTGGCAAGCCCCGGCGCCATGCCCAGAGCCTGAGTCATATCGAGTGTCTGCTCGGTATCGTCACAAAAGCGCCCGGCCGGGTTGTTGGTGCAGTTGACGCTTGTGCCGTCTGTCGAAATCAGAGTCACGGGCACGTTGTTGGTTTGGTGAACGTTAGCGAAGTAATTGTTCAGGTCCACCAGATCGGTGCCTGCGTACTCCAAAAGGCCCAGGTTCTGCCCCGCTCCGGTCAGCGCCCCGCCGCCATAGTAAGCCGCTCGCATGTCGCTGCCCAGAAACGAAGCCGAGGGTCCGGAACCCGTCGTCGCGTAGGGTACCACCTTGTCGGGATCTAAACCGCGCGCCGAGGCATAATCGCTTCTCCGCACGAGCCTGGGCTTTGGAACCGAGAAATTGTCCAGCCCCGAAATATGCCACAGTGGAGTCGCGAGGCCGGCCGCGATCGGTTCCCGATCCGGCGCATAGAACGTCCGATTTTCCGTCGGGTGCCGGTAAATTCCCATTTTCACGGTGAACGCGGCCTCGACCGCGCTTACCGGACCCTCGATTTGTACATCCATTCCGTCGCGGGAACCACCGGCGACGCGAAAACCATTCGACTCGGCAAATCGAACCACCGCGGCATAGTCTTCTTCGGCTGGCCCAAACTGGGCGGTAAACTCCGACACCGAAAGGAAATGACGGTAAGACGGGTTCGAGGGATCGTACAGATCCTTCAGCGTTTGATCCATCTTCGCCTGGTTTCGCAGGGGCAGAACCAGATCGAGGCGCATCGATTGCGTTTCGGGCATCCGGTTCAGGAACTGCGCCTGTCCGCCGGTAACTTCCTGGCGCGTGTGGCGCGTCAGCGTCGACTGCGCATTCAGCGGCGCCGCTGTCGTACAAAAGAGTGCGGCGGAGCAAACCGTAGCCGCCATTCCCTTGAAAAACGATCCTCCGAAGCTTTTTATTTCCCGGGCCATACGCAGACTTTTCCTCCGCCGATTTATGATCTCTTCAAAAAAACGCGACATCCGATTCAGACTGTCGCCGCGATCCGGTGCGTCCGGCATCCTGCCGGAGCCAATGCGTGCGCGGACAGGGTGCGAAGACCGCCATGCCCCTCCGCGGTAAATCCCCACCAGCCAATTGTGGCATGATCGCGGAAACCGCGACAGGAATAGACCGGCCTTATGTGATTACTAGTACGGCTTCTTTCCCGCCCAATTTCCCGGCGGATCGTAGTTGCAGACCCAGACTTCCCGCCCGCCGCCCCGCGCCACCGCGCAACCGACCTCTTTCGTTTCGTTCCACACGATCTGCGTATAGTGTCCGCAAACCGCCCGGCAGGTGTTGGAGCCGTAGTCGTAGTCCCGCGATTCCCCCGCCCAGTCGTTCACGACCCTCGAGGGTGTTGCCGGCGCACCGGCGATCTCAAACAGGTTTTCTCCGAGGTCGTTGTTCGGGCTATGCGCGAACTGCCCGCTGGCCTGCAGCCGGTCGGCCCAGGTCTGTGCGATACCAGCCAGCCGGTCCGACCAGGTCAGCGGCGCCGTTCCCACCCGAGCCCGCACGATATTGTGGGCGGAAACCATCTCCTGCGCAAGCGATGAAGCCTTCGCGGCCGGAAGCTTGCCATCGCCCGTTGCCGCCTGGCCGAAGCGCTGCCATTGCGCCGGAGACATTCCGGCGATGACGGCCAATCCGCACAGCAGGGACAATACCCGACTCATTCTCACGTTCACTCCGACGCTCGTGGCGTGCCGTCCGGCTCCGTTTTAATGTCCTTTTCATCGAAACGGCACGTGCGGCGCGCCCGACCAGAACCGACGGCGGCTTTCATCGCGGTGGAGCGGCCGTCGAGACGGTGCGATCCTTCCGTTCCTGCAACTGAGCGACGGCCCTTTCGATATCCAGGACTTCCAAACACAGATGCAAAGTTCCCAGCGCGTTCAGATCGGGCTTCTGATCGTATAGCATGAACTCCTGATAATCGTTCCCGCGACCGAGTCCGGAACCTTGATTCCCTTCGAGCGCAGGTAGACGCGCGTCGTCTCGGCGTTATCCGTTTCGAGAGATGTGGAGCAGTCGGCCACCGCCGGTAGCGGATCTGGGTGCCACGCGAACGGTGGGGACGCATGGGGACGCAGGCTATCGGGGATGTCGGTGCATTGATCTGGTGTAATACTGCCGCGCCTTACTCACGTCCTCGACCGCGATCGCGATGTGAGCCACTCCCAGGAATTTCGGGCACTTCCCGGTTTCGGCCGGCGCACTGAACAACCCGCCGGCAAGAGCCGCCAGGAGTAACGCGGAGCGCGCGGAAATTCTCATGGTTCAGAGCTTCGCCAGCGCCTGCTCGAAATCGTTCTCGATATCGGCGATGTCTTCGATCCCGACCGACACACGCACGTACTCGGGCTTCACACCCGCCGCCGCCTGTTCTGCTTCCGTCAATTGCGAGTGCGTCGTCGAGGCCGGATGGATCACCAGCGTTTTGGCGTCGCCGATATTCGCCAGATGGCTGGCCAGCTTTACGTTGTTGATAAAGCGTTTTCCCGCCTCGAGTCCACCCTTCACGCCAAAGCCGACAATCGCTCCCGGTCCGCCCGGAATGTACTTTTTCGCGTTCGCCTGGTGCGGATGACCAGGCAGCGACGGATAGTTCACCCACTCTACGGCGGGGTGCTTCGCCAGCCAGTTTGCGAGGGCTTCGGCGTTCTTCACGTG
>PLEX01000116.1:28316-55829 GCA_003136575.1 Bryobacterales bacterium
GGGAACCGGCCGCTGTCGACCAGCACGCCGCCGACATGGACACCGTGCCCGCCGAGGAACTTCGTCGCCGAATAGACCGAAATATCCGCGCCGAAATCGAAAGGACGGAAGAGCGCCGGCGTCAGCACGGTGTTGTCGATGATGACGGGCAGACCATGAGAGTGGGCGACGTCGGCGATGGCCTGGAAATCCGGCACATCGTTCTTCGGATTGCCTATCGACTCCAGAAAAACGAGTCGCGAATTGTCGTCGACGAGCTTCGAGATCTCTTCGGGATGGTCGGGATCGAAGAAGCGCACCTCGATGCCAAGCTTTTTGAACGTCTGTGTGAAGAGAGTCCACGTGCCTCCGTAGAGGCTGGTGGCGGAAACGATGTTCTGCCCCGCATGAGCGATGGTCAGGATCGCCGCGGTGATCGCGGCCTGGCCGCTCGAAAAAGCGAGGGCCGCCGCCCCGCCTTCGAGCGCCGCCATGCGCTTCTCGAGCACGTCGCAGGTGGGATTCCCAATGCGGGAATAGATATTCCCGAATTCTTTGAGCGCGAAGAGATTCGCGGCGTGGTCGCAATCGTTGAAGACGAAACTTGTGGTGGCGTAAATCGGCACGGCCCGGGCGTTGGTGGCGGGATCGGGTTCCTGCCCGGCGTGAAGGGCGAGCGTGGCGAGGCGATGTTTGGGTTCCTGTTCTGGCATAAGAACGGATCATATCAGGGTGCGGCATTGTCTCGCTACCTGGCAGTCGGGCATTGTTGTGTCCCTTTCTTGCTGGCGGCTTCGGAAGCGCGGGCCACCACGGGGATCATTCAAAAAGTTCCCCTTGGTCTCCCGGCATAGCGCACTCATTCTGCCTACGAATGAAGTCGCCGAGAAGGGGCACAGCGAAGGAGTACTTTCCGTGACGATTCTTGTAAATCAGCCCAAGGTCGGATAATGATGAGAGCAGTTGGTTAACCTGGCTACTGCCAAAGGGCCGTTCTGTCCCCGAGTTGGAATGGCTTTCCACTACATCCTGAACAGAAAACTCAGCATCACAGTTTGGCAGGTTCGATATCACCGCCAAAAGATCGCGTTGCCTATCCGTTGCTTTGGCCCAACGACCAGCGAAAAAATCTGAGTCCAGTTTTCTTATGATCTCTTGGATCGGAATGCTTCGCGGTTTCTTGCCTTGGTTAATAGCTTGAACCCACACGTCGAAAGCCTCTCGGCAGACGTATTGAACGAAGTACGGGTATCCGTGCGTTATCTCCCAAATCGTTCTTAGCGATTCCTGCGCCACATCGATTTCGCATTGCGACTCCTCAATCGGTTTACGGATCGCCTGGTCGGTTTCTGCACGGTTCAGCGGGTGAAGGAACACAAGGTGAAACATTCGCTCCGTGTATGTTCGGGCTGCGACCAGTTTCGGAAACAGGGTCGGGAGCCCTGTGAGGACCAGCATCAAACGCAGTCCTTTTCGCTGGACTGACTGAAACACATCCAAAAGAAGGGAGAACGGATATTGATCTCTGGCGGCGTGGTCCGCCAGATTTTGTGCTTCGTCATAGGCAAAAATTATACCCTTTCTACCAGATGCGTCCACATGCGGCCACACGAATTCCAGAACCGCCTTGAGCTTGTCCGAGGCCAATCCCGGAGTACCGTCGTAGATGGTTCGCAGACCCGGGTAGTTGAGTCTCATTTCGACCGGCTGTCTATCGGCGAATCCCGACTTGCGGTCAGGGGCGTGAGTGACGGTGATCGAACTTGTCGCAATAGCCAGGTCCGTTAGTATCCGCATGACCAAATTGTCTTCGCTAACACTCGCCGCTTCCGACAGGTCCGTTCCTGCCCATAGCCACCCAGCAGCTATCGCTACAGGCTTGAGCTTCTCCAGTAGAACCGTCTTTCCGAGACCGCGTAGCCCGGTCAAGATCATATTTGAGAGAATAACGTCTTGCCGCAGTAGCGTAGCGAATTCCTCGGATTCATGTTCGCGCCCAGCGAGGTACGGGGGCATGTGGCCGGCGCCAGGCCTAAAGGGATTCTTGATCTCACTTGACGATGGTGTCATCACAACAACAGCTTACGTCTTTTTATAAATTTAATCAAGACGATAAATTTATGTATATTTATAATTTTACGCCGCCTCGTAACGAGACGTGATTTGCAATCGAAGCAGGAGCAAGAAAAAGCTCCCGATCCGTGCTGAAGCACTGACCGAGGCCGCTGTGAATCTCAGCCGGAGAAAAACACAGTGGCTTGTCGCAAATGCCCAATTGATTGCAAGCGCAGGGGTTACGAACGCAAACGAAACCAGCGCCTTCAGTGCGGCCGATGCTCTGGAAAACGAGCCGCGCCTGAAGGCGAACGCCGGTACGACCCGGTCAGGTTGCCAGCAGGGAGGTCGTCTCGGCCATGGGTCGCCCCCGTCCGGCCCGCACTGCACTTCGATTGTCGAGCGCCAGGACCACGGTGTCCGCGTGGGAACGCGCCGGTTCACCCGGCCTTACCAACGACTTGGTTCGCTTTTTACAGTTTCTGCCGAGCACACAAGAGTCTGAAGGTGCACTCGCGCCGATGGGGCGGGGATTGCAGACCACGTCTGGGATGTGAGGGCCTTGCTCTTAACGCAGCCAATAGCCCACGACCAGGCCGATGATGCCAATAGCCCACTTGGTCGTTGCATCGGGAAATCCGCCCACGAGCATTACCCAAAGCGAGGGTATGAGAACAATCAGGGAGATTCCCACACGGGCCATCAGCAGTATCTGCCGTTCGCTCAGTGGGCCATTCATCAGTGACGCCCGCTATCGAGACCATTCCCGTACAGCATCAATGACCTCCCGAACATGCGTGCCGAAGCCAAAATCTTCTGTCTCAGCGCTTGAATCTCGCGCCTCAACCACAACCGTGCTGGATATACTGTACGACTCTGGTGGCGACGGCGGCAACTGCTCGGTCGATGTTTCGAGATTCACCTGGGTAACTGTGTATGCTGGACTGCAGTTCTGGACCGCAATAATGTTTTCGTCAATCGTGAATGACATGAATAGCCTCTCTGTTTATTTTCTTATCGTAGTAATGTTTGCGGGCGATCCACTTGAAGCCCTCGTGCTTAGTTATCGCCGCGATTTCCACCATTCCGCCGACCGTTTGGGCACCGGGTGTAAACCTGCTGTACATAACCGCCGAGTACACCAGAAACTCAGCTAGGTCGATAGCATCCTGAATCGGCATCGGAGCAAATACGATTTGAGCTTGTAGAGGCGCCAGCGCGGGCCCAAGCGTCTTCGTCAGGTGTTCCGGTGAAACCGGCCCTTGCGGCCCACGCCCAGTTTTTGACAGCACCTGAAATAACGCCGGACTGTAGCCGAGAACAATCCGACTGAGCACCTCGCCCATTCCGCCCCAACTGATACCAGGCTCATGTTTCTTTCTGAGTTCGGCTGGCGCGGCAGCCACCCCTCCCCTGATCTCAACCGACCACGATTCGCCTAATGCCTCACCGCTGGAGTACCCACCAAGCAAAAATCCAATATTGATGCTATGTCGCAAAGCGTCGTCTGTGACTTTTTTGCATTCGTCGGCCACAAAGGAGCCAAGAATTTCAGCTACTTGGCGGATCGTGTAAGAATCCGGGTCGAAACCCAATTCTTGGGCCGTCAATTTTGCCCTCAGGTCCTTGAGAAGCGTAGAAATAGACGCGTTCCCGACACTGCCGGAACCAAACGTTATACATCCAAGCGATTTTCCCTTGCAGAGATTGAAGATCTTGTTCGCGTTGTCGTAAACATTGAGTATGCCGATTGCCTGCTCTCCGTCCGGCATCGGTTGAGGAGCACCGCCAAGCGTCAATGTAGAAGCGCTATCGGCGGCAAGCACTACGCCGTCATGGACACCGATAATGACCGCAATACTCATAAGGAACGCCCCGCCAGACCAGACTTCATATGGCCGCCCCCGTCCGTTTGGCTCTTTTTCAGCATAAAAGAAAACAGTACCACACGAGCAGGCGAAGCGCCATGGAAAGTGATTGAAAACACGAGAGATTGAGGCACGAGTCTCCCATCAATAGTGCTATATCGGCCGTTTTCGTTTCGGGCTTTAGGATGGACATCTGGGGAACCTCAAGGTCGAGAGTGCGAGGCGCCGCGTCCGGCGCCCCTGCGCTCTTGATGATCCCCTGGTTGCAGAGCGGCGAACAGCCCCAGGCGTATATCGCCGCTCCACAACCGCCCCACATACCCGAATCGCGGATCAGAAGGAGCCGATTGGCATGGCTACGGTCGAGCTTCCGACCAGGAAGGACACCTGATAGAAAGTCGTGGAACCGGGAGTCACGGGCACCTTGAACTCGACGTTACCCGAACCGTCCGGGGTCACGCCGATCGTCTGTCCGAGACTCTGGCTCGGCCCGAAAGCGATGCTCGCCTGTGTGGCCCCCGGAGGAGCCTGAAGCTTGAGGCTGACATCGACCGAGTTAGTCCAGATGAAACGATCGTTGCCCGAAAGCGTCGTGAACGAAAAAATCTGCGTGTCGCCGCCGCACATCAACCGGCCCCAATAAAGCTGATTGCGGTTGAGCGCGAGATTCCGCAAGGTGCCGTCGTTATCGTCGGCGACCGAATTGTTCTGCCCGATCACCAGGGTGCGATGCGTCCCGGAAATAATCGGCTGGACCAGCTTGGGGTTGGTTCGCAGATCGGTATCCGGCTGAAGAAAGTAGACGGGGTTCAGCGCATTCACTACGCTGTATGGACCCAAACCCGAGAACAGATTTCGCGACGGGCTGACCTCCACGACACAGGGAACCACGTTGTTCACCGAGGTCAGATCCCAGTCAAGTTGCGCGGAATAAGCTCCCGGCGTAACCCTGAGTCCGTTAATCAGCGCCAACTGGTCGAAATTCGCACCGATGTCCAGCCCGTCGGAACCGGCTCCCGCCAGCGGACTGCCGGGCGCCACCTTCATCACGCCCGACGCGGCGTTGAAGAACTGGCTATCCATGCCGACAGTGGTGGTCAGATTTCCGGTGCAGACCTGTCCTCCCGAGCACGGCGTCGTCACCGCACCGCCGGGCATGCTGTTGTTGTTCCACTTCCCATTCGCGGTCGCATAGTTGGACAGCAGACTCGCGATCTGGTTGTTCGCAAACGAAGTTGCGTCCGCGTATCCGACGTAGCTGGGGGGCAACATGTTGTTCGAAAAATTGAAACCGTCGAACGGCGGCATGTTCGTCCGTCCGTAGCCTCCCACCTGAAGAGCGAACCAGAGGGTGGGCGAAGTCGGATTGTTGACCGCATCGGAGTGGTACCAGGTATTGTGACTGATCGTTATTCCGGTCGCCAGCGTTCTGGTCGCTGGTTCGTACGCATACTGCGCACTGAAGAGGTTGGCCCCGTACATGGAAGCGCCGGTGCCGTTGTTGCAGATTCCGTAACACATCACGCGGGTCGTTTGCCAGAGGTTATTCGAGATGTTCAGGTTTTGCGTCGAGATGCCACCCGGGGTCGTGTAATTGCTTGTTCCGACAGAGCTGTCGGGGTTAAATTCCACAGCCTGAAAGTTCAAATCGTATGCCACGTTTCGAAAGACATCGTGCGTGACGGTCGTGTTCAGGAGCGACTCCGACCCATCGAAGCCGAATACCCAGGAGGTTGGCACGGGTTCCACGGGATACCCGGTGTTGGTGACGGGATCGAGATAGGCGGTCAGCGTTTTCGTGGCCAGATTGACGGATTGAATGTTACGGCATACATAATAGGTTCCTGGCACTGTCGCGTTGGTCGAGGCGGGGGTGCCCGGTTCCGTATTGAGTATGCAGGCGGTTCCGTTCGGCTGCGGTGGATTGCCGTTGACATCCCCCGGCGTGCCCGTCCACGTCAGCGTATTGGCGGTGGTCGTGGCACCGGATGCCGCCGTGTAGGACACGAAAGAGCCGGACTCGGCGCGAGGCGTGAGCGTTATGCCGAACGCCTGCCCCTGGCACTCCGAAGAATTGATCCACTGATTTTCGTGGACGTTGTATTCCCAAAGGATATTCTGTCCGTTCTTGTTCTCTCCCAGGTTTTTCACGCAGGGCTCGTAGGAGCCGAAAGTAAGATAGTCGTTAAAGTACGGATTGTTTACGGCGTCCGCGGACCACTTCCACGGTTTGTACAGATAGTTGAACTGCACCGTGTAGCCCACGGGAATGACTCCGTGATGCGGCGCGCTGGATGCCCAGTACCGCGCCTGGTTGCCGCCGGTCAGAATGCTTTCTCCGGAGCCGGAAATGTAGTTATTCGTGACAGTCACGGGTCCGATCGCGTCCCACCCCGCGATACCCTGCGCGTCGCCACCGCTGCGCATGACGTTCCATATAGTGCTGTTCTCCACGGTAAGGTTGGTGCCCTGGAGCAGAATGCCCGCATAGTTGTCGATTTTGGTTGGATTACTCCCGGTCGTTACGGCGGTTTCCGGGCCCGATACATAGCAGCGATCGATGACGATGTCGTCCGATGCGTTGGCCATATTGGTAATAAACGACGGCTCGAGATTGAGCAGATCGTAAGTCAAACCAGCTGCCGACGCCGAGGTCGTGAATCCCAATCCGATCATGTGGAGCCCTTTGGTCGGGGCGAACACCTGGATCGGCGACACGACATTCGCCGTGTTCAGTACCGCGATATTTCCGCTCGATCCATTAATGCCGGGCGCGGCGTTGTAATAATGCGCCGGACTCAGGCGTTCGCCGGAAAGAGGCAGAAACGCTTTCCGCATGGACGTCCAAACGACCGGGTTACCGGAACAATCCGCCTGATAAGTGAAATTTCCGGTCCAGACTATGGGCGCGATATCGAGTTCCGTGCCGCATGAAATCGAGTTCAGCGCGATCTGCAGGTCGGTATACGTGCAGGCTCCGTAGGAAGCGGGGCACACCGTCTGCACGGCTCCATAAAGCGACGGCACCAGCGTCATCAAACCGAACAGACGGCGGATCTGAATAGGTGTTCTCATTGCAGCACCCACGAATAGACTCCGACGGAAGCTCCATAGCCGCCTGCCGTCACGTTGAGCGACGCCGCAGTGGGCGGCGAGGTCAGATACCCGGAATTGACGCCGTTTTGCGAACCGATGGTGGTGTACGTAACCCCTCCGTCCATGCTCAGATAGCATGTGCTGACCTGAGCGGCGTAAACGAGTTTCAGCGTCACGACGTTCGACCCGAGCGTGCTTCCCGCGGTAGCAATCGCGCTCTGAAAGGCATAAGCCGAACTGACCGCGTTCATGTACGGATGGAAACCGTTCGGCTGACCCGATCCGGAACTGGTGACTCCGCACTCGACGCCGTTGACTGCGCTTCGGAAGGCGATTCCCACCGTCCCGTTGTTGATGCCTGTATTCGATGGATCGTTGATATTGAGCGTCGCAATGAGCGTGGTATGGACCGTAGCCGATTCGTAGTTATCGGAGGCCGTGCTGGCGGAGGGCAAAGTGACGTAGCCGACATTATTCGCAGACGAGTATGTGGCGTTTCCCTGCCGGAAAGCGAATCCCGCATTATTGAAAAGCGTCGCCTGCTGTCCCGTACCCGAAATCCAGTAGTTGGTCCCGTTGGTCATATAAGGGCCCGAGATCGTGAGCGAGCCGCCGCCCGACGAACCTGACACAACCGGCTGAATCAGCTCCCATGCCCAGGTGCTGGGTCCGGTGAGGTCGCACGCATAGACACTGGAGTTTGCCGCCGCCGCGTCCGAACGGACATAGAGATAACCGACCGTGGATGGCCCGGTGCACACAGCCTGCCTCGGCACGCCGGCGCCCGTGGTCACGCGGATCTGGCTGCCACCGAAATCGTTCAGCGCCCCGCTGAAGGTATTGGTAGTCCCGAGCAGCGGCACGGTCGCGGGATTGACCGAAACCTGGGTGTGACCCGTAGTCGGGTTTTGCATCACAATGACGCCCGCGCCCTGGTCGATCACAGCGCGGTTCAGCACCGTCCTGTCGTCCGTGCAGGCACCAAACTGGTTCGACGCCACGCTACAGTTGGCGAGGGGGATGGTGTTGGCGGGAAAGTTAGTGACGCCACTGACACCGGTGAACCCCGTCAGCGTGGCGCCCGTAACGATATTTCCGTCGTAACCGAAGTCCATCACTCCGGACGCATCCACGTAGAAAAATACGACGCTCGACCCGCCGCTGCCGGTAAGGGCCGTGGCCGACGAATTGGCCGTGAAAAAGTAATCTTTTTCTCCGATTCGAATCTGGCACTGACCCGACGGGCAGGTAATGATCGCCGCGGGCGGAGTCGCGCTGATCTTAAAATCCGTAAGCGCGGAAAACGACGTCGCCGCGCCGGCACCGCTGCCGCCCTGTACAGTCCACGTTCCCGGATTTCCCGCGGCTGTGCAGATGTAGAGGTTCTGACCCGGGACGGCGCTCGTGCTCAGGAAAGCGTCGCCGACATTGCACGCTGTGGGTAAGACCGACCCGGTCTGGAATGGTTTGGTCTCTCCGGCGTTGGTGAAATCCACGTTCCTGCCCTGCGTGTGCAGATTGATGGCTGTCTGCGCAAAGGCCGCGTGTAATCCCGCCAGGGCAAGCAGCAGGATGAAGCTGAGATAACGTTTTCGTCTGTTCATACAATGTTGGCTGGCCGGAAGTACGCCAGCGGGATTCTCCTGACCACATTCCATCATGCGCCAACATTTCGGTACAGAGCAAAGAGCTGTAAGTTATTGTCTCTAAAGCGGCAAAAAATGAATTGGGCACTTTAGAAAGCACGCGATCGCTTCATTCGACGCCCCGCGCCGCACCTGCGCCGCTGCCGATTCGCTCACCTGGCCGCAGTTTCGCGCCGTTCCCGCCGGCACGTCCGAACTTACCTGGCGCTCCGACCGGGCCGAAGTCATCGTTGATTCCGGCCATGATCGATGTCCGATTGTGCGCGCCAGGCCGCGGCATGTCGGCGTCGGGTTTGACCTTCAGGAGAAGCCGGAGTGCTTCAGCCTCGGACATAGCGATGTGGATCTTGTCTCCGGTGCGAGGCATCTAGGGGGATTATATCGGCTCCCGGGGACCGTAACGACCGAGCCGGTCGGCAGGCGGAACCGCCTGCCCCACAAAGCAGCATAGCGGCAACCAAACATTTTCCACGAGCTCAACGGAAATGCTATGCTCACCGCGCAACGAACGTCCTCTGCAACGCTGCTCCGTCCGCATGCCGCAACCAAACTTTTTGGGGGCTTGCGGCCGGAGCCGAGAAGATCAAGGCGCAGGCCAAAGGCCTACTCCTCAAACTGTCGAAGCGAACAAAAGGAGTTCAGGCCGCTGCGCCCTCAGCGCCCCGGTGCTGGAACTTCACGCTCACCAGCTTCGAGACGCCCGCTTCCTGCATCGTGACGCCGTACATCGCCTGCGCGGACTCCATCGTCTTCTTGGAGTGCGTAATGATGACGAACTGCGTGTCGACCGACATCTCCGCCAGCAGGCGCATCAGGCGGCCGATGTTGGCTTCGTCGAGCGGGGCGTCGACTTCGTCCAGCACGCAGAACGGGCTGGGCTGGTACTTGAAAATCGCCATCAGCAGCGCGAGCGCGGTCAGCGCTTTTTCGCCGCCCGAGAGCAGGAGCACGTTCTGGAGCTTCTTTCCCGGAGGCGACGCGATCATGTCGATCCCGCTGTCGTTGACGTTTTCCTCGTCGGTCAGCCGCATTTCGCCCGAGCCGCCGCCGAACAGCGTCTGGAAACACCGGCGGAAATTATCGTTGATAGCCCTGAAGGCTTCGGTGAACCGGGCCTTCGAGACTTCGTCGATTTCCCTGATCGCCGTTTCGGTATCGCGTATGGAATCGAGAAGATCCTGGCGCTGCGACGTGAGAAATTCCTGACGCAGCGACGCTTCCTGGAACTCTTCGTACGCCGTCGGATTCACCGCGCCCAGACTCTCGATCTTCGCCCGCGTTTCCTTATACAAGGCTTCTGTCGCCTGAAGGACTTCGGGCGTACAATCGGCGGGCGGCTCCAGTTCCACGACACCGATGTTCAGTTCCTTTTGGCTGGTTTCGTCGAGGAACTGCAATTCGGACTGGCGGCGCGTCAGCTCCACTTCGATCTCGCCACGGTTCGTGTGCGCGGTTTCGATGCGTGCCCGCAGGATGCGGAGCGATTCATCGGCGGTGGCCAAAGCTTCGCGATGCTTCACTTCATCTTCGGCGAGCTCGAGCACGGTGCGCTCGCCCGCCGCGATCTGTTCGGTCAGTTCCGTGAGCTTCTGATCGAGTTCGATATTCTCGGCGAGGATGCGGGAACGGTTCTCACCCCAGCGCTGAACGTCTTCCCCCAGAGCCTTGCGGCGGCTTGAGATCTGTTCGAACTGCTGGTAAAGCCGAGCCAGGGCGGAGCGCTCTCCACGGTGCCGCTCTTCTATTGCCGCCAAATTGGCGCGCAGAACGGCGTGTTCTTCGCCAATGCGCCGCGCATCGGACTGCGCAGCGTCCAGTTGTTCGCGCAGTGCTTCCAGCGCGTGTTCGCGCTCGGCTCGTTCCGCTTCTTTCTGCTCGGCGATCGCCATATTGCGGGCGCGCGATTCGCGGGCGCGCTCTTCCTCGCGCTTCAGACGGTCCAACTCAAGCCGCGCGACGGAAACGCGCGAATTGGAGCGGTGAATTTCTTCGGAAGTGCGGCGCAGATCGTGATCGAGCGAAACGGCTTCTTTCTCGCGAGCCTGCTGCAGCTGGCGCAGCCGTTCGAGCTCGGCGGCGAGCGCGGTCATTTCGCGTTCCAGATTTTCCAGTTCGGAAGTGCGCGCGATGAGGGCCGCGTCGCGTTCGGCGAACCGCTCCGCATACTCGCGGAGTTCGCGCTTCAGCACGAGCGGACCGCTCGACTGCTTACGGCCACCTGTGAGCATGCGGCCGTGATACGACTCGCCATCGGCCAGCAGGAAGTACGCATCGGGATGCGCGTCGGCCATGGACCGCGCCTGATCGCGATCGCTCGCCAGGTAGCACTGAGCGAGACGCGGCAGGTTGCCGGTCTGGCCCGACAGGCCGTTGGTGAAGTTGACGAAACCCGAGAGGCGAGGCAGATCGACCGGCGCGGTCGCGGTTGGCCCTGCCTGCGGCTCCGATTCGACAAGGAACGTAGCGCGGCCGGACAACTCGCTGCGCAGAAGGCCGAGGCTGCGTTCGGCTTCGCTCCAGTCTTTCACGACGACGTATTCGAGTTCGTCGTGGAGGAATTCCTCGGCGGCGCGCTCCCACGCGGGATCGACCTCGATGAAATCGGCGAGCACACCCTCGGGGCGGAAATCGCCGGCGCGGCCGCTTTCGAGCGCGGCGAGAAGCTTCTTGGTCGATTCGGTGGTGTAAGTGTGATGGGAGAGGACGTTTTCAAGCGACTCGCGCTGCGCGCGCAGCCGCGAACATTCGGCGCGAAGTCCGTCGATCTGCTTGCGGAGTTCTCCAGCGGCGGTGCGGCGAACGGCCATCTCTTCTTCGGCGCCGCGGCGATTGGTGGTAACGCTTTCAATCTCCATCTGGCGCTGTGCGGCGTTTTCGGAAAGCTGAAGCCGTACGGCGTCCAGACGCTCGATTTCCACGGCGGCTGCCGTTTCCTCCTTTTGCAGACGAGTTCGCTCGCGCTCGATGCCGCCGAGGTAAGTATCGGCCTGAGCAATCTGATTACGAATGCCGGAGGCTTCGCCGAGCAGCCGCAGAATCACGTTTCGCGAGCTTTCGATGGTTTGTTCGGACTGGCGAATGCGCGCCTGCACTTCGTCGCGCGAACGATTCTTCTCCATCAGGCCGACGCGGAGTTCATGAATTTCTTTTTCGATACCTTCCACTACCGCGACAAGCGCGGTGCGCTCGGCATTATTCTGCTCGATCTGGGTTTCCAGACTGGTGGCTTCCCGTTCGGCCCCTCCCATGCGCTGCTCGATGGAAGCGGCTTCGCGAACCTGCGATTCGAGGCGGCCGCGGGTTTTGGCGGAATCCACGTTCATGGCCGCGAGCTGGCGGCGGCATTCGGTAAGCTGGGCTTCGAGCGCGTAAAAAACTTCCTGCGTTTTCTGGCGCGCGGCGTCCTGATCGGCGGCTTCGGCGGTGGCGTCGCGCAGTTCGGCGGAAGCTGCTTCGAGCGCGGCGGCGGAACGTTCCGCTTCCACTTTCAGCGTGACGTAGCGGCCGGCGAGCACGGTGCGGAGCTGGCCTTCGAGTTCGACCTTGAGCTCGTTATACCGTTTCGTCTTCGAGGCCTGGCGCTTGAGCGAGTTAACCTGGCGGGTGACTTCTTCGAGAATGTCGAAAACGCGGGCGAGGTTCTGGCGCGCGCTTTCGAGTTTGGCCTCGGCGAGGCGGCGACGCGATTTGTATTTCGTAATGCCGGCGGCTTCTTCAATGACGGCGCGGCGATCGTACGGCTTCGAGGAAAGGATCTGGCCAATGCGGCCCTGCTCGATGATGGCGTAACTTTCCGGACCTAGGCCGCTGCCCATGAAAATATCCTGAATGTCGCGCAGACGGGCGAGGCGGCCATCGATCAGGTATTCGCTTTCGCCGGAGCGAAACAGTCGGCGGGTGATGGTGATTTCGCCCTGCTTTGCGCCCGGGTGGTGGATAATGCCGTGGCCGCTGGCGGTGTGGATTTCGTGCACTTTGGCGTCTGCGACAGCCTCGGCCTGGGCTTCGTCTGTCTGCTGCGCGGCTTCGGCAGCGCCGGAACCCTCCGCAACTTCGACTGGTTGCTCGGTCTTTGGCTGGTTCGCGGTGTCGATGAGGGGCAGTTGCTTCGCTTCGGGGTCGACCAGGACCATGGTGACGGAGGCCATCCCCAGAGGTTTGCGGGCTTTAGTGCCGGCGAAGATGACGTCTTCCATGCGCGCGCCGCGCAGCGACTTGGCGGACTGTTCACCGAGGACCCAACTGATGGCGTCGCTCAGATTCGACTTGCCACAACCGTTCGGGCCGACAACGGCCGCAATTCCGCCCCCGTTAAATTTGAGTTCCGTGCGGTCGCAGAAGGACTTAAAGCCCTGGAGTTCGACCTTTTTCAGCTTCAGCAAATGACACCTCTTTTAAGTACAGACGCTCGGGGGAGCGTCTTCATACTAACCGTGTTTCAGGCAAAAGTAAAGTGGCAGGCATACAGGATAGAGGGTTATCGACAGGATCTCCACAATATATTGTGTAGCGTGTGGAGACATGCACGCGTTCAGGAGCCTGGAGAGAGGCAGGAATGGGGTACCATGCTGTTCCAGTATGCGCCAGAAAAGGTATAGCTGGATGGAGCGGTGCTGATTCTATTGGAGATACAGGAAAAATAGCTGTGAACAGCGGGAATGGCACCGCCGATGAGTTGGCGCATCTACCGGGAAGGATTACACACTTCGAGTACCGCTGCGGGGTTCAGTCAGCCCGTCCGGTTCGTCGGCCGGGGCAGGCGGTTCCCCACCGTCGCGGGACAGGAAAGCGAGCGCTTGATTCAGATTGCCGCACCCCCGGCGTTCAGCAAACCAGGCCTCCGCCGTCTTGATCGCCGTGAGCTTCTCGGCCGCAGCCATCACCAGGAACTGGTTCATGCTGGTTCCTTCATCCTGGGCCATCTTCTCGACCGCCGCCTTGAGCGAAACCGGTAGCCGTAATGAGAATGTCGATACTCTGGGTGTCACTTTCTTATCTCCCGTAATGCTTCCGCCGGAGTCCACACGTCGATTCCGAATCTGCCTGGCGCATCCCTATAGTCCCTGCGACTGAAAGTAACGATTGCATCCGCGCGACCATTCACCGCCGCCTCCAAAACCATCTCATCGCCGGCATCCGTTAGTTGCGGACGCCATTGGTAGTGAACCTCCGGGCACGATGACATCAAAGATCGCATCGAGAAGGCCTCGCACGCCGCTTTCCGCTGTGTTTGCCGCTAGCCGGTGCTCCGCCAGCATGCAAATCGCCTCATACTCAAGCGCCATTGCCACGCTGAGGAGCCACGATGCCTTCCGTTGCAGCAGCAGCGACACTAAGGCGGCCGAAGCTCCGGAGGGACTTCGCATAGCTGCGACCAGCACATCGGTGTCGACAGCCAGCCTCATTCACAGATAGTATCACATCATCTGTAGTGTGATCGGCGGCCAGTTTAGCTCCGTTTCGCGGGTGTGCTGACATGGACTGAATCGTGTCGACGCGAGGCGGAACCGCTGTGAGGATGATGTTTCCAAGGCGATTTTTTCTCGGCCCGTCCTGTTCTTCTATACTCAATGTGTATATGCCCGAAGGAGAGCCTGCCACTGGCGAGCCTGTGATTCCGACCGAACAGCGCAACTGGCAAACGATCCTGAATTGGGTCTGCGCGATCCTCATCTCCGTCGTTTTCCTCGTTGCCGGTCTTTGGAAGGCAACCGATCCCATTGGCGCGGCGGTGCGTCTGGCTCAGGCGAGGGTTCCGGAGTCTCTCAGCGTTATGGCGGCGGTATTGTTCGGAATCGCCGAGACGTTCACCGGCATTCTGCTGCTGATTCCGCGTTTCCGCCGCTGGGGTTCGTGGTGCGGATCGCTTCTGTTGCTATCGTTCATCGTTTTCATCGGCATCCATTACCGCGAACTCGCCGGCACGGACTGCTCCTGCTTCCCTTGGCTGAAGCGAGCGGTGGGTCCGCAGTTCTTTATCGGCGATGGCGCGATGCTGCTTCTCGCTATCGGAGCGGGATTCTGGTCCCGGCCGGCGCAGGGGATTCGCGGCGCGTCGATCGTGCTCGGCGCTGTAGCGGTGTTCGCTCTTGTCTCGTACGGAGTGAATGCGACTGCGCGCACGGGAACCCTGGCTCCAGCCACAATCGCCGCCGAGTCCGGCGCCGCTATCCCGTTGCGGGAAGGCAAGGTCTTCATCTACTTCTTCAACCCTCACTGTCTGCATTGCCTCGACGCAGGCCGAAAGCTGGCGGCGCTCGACTGGAGCGGCACGCGGTTCGTCGGCGTTCCCACCGAAAGCCCCGGTGCCGCCGACCACTTCATGGAATTGTCGGGGCTGAAAGGGAAAGGACCGGTTTCGACCGACCTCGATCCGCTGAAGAAGCTGTTTCCCTTCGATCTGCCGCCAGCCGCCGTGGCAATGGTTGACGGGCATGAAAAAGCCATGCTGCTGCAGTTTGAGGACGAAGAGCCCTGGGCGACGCTGCGCAAGCTGGGTTTCGCGAAATAACGCGGCGCTGCGCGGGAATTTGGCTATCGGGCAGCGCACCCGAAATTCCGCTATCGTATCCCGATTTGCTGTAACGAACCGGCGCGCGCGCGCACTACGTGAACGAGACTGCTTTTTCGTCCGATTGCCGGGCACCAGATTCGGCATCGTTTCACGCGGCAAAGCGCCGGGGGATTTTGCTCTGCCGCGTCGGCGGGGGATGCGCGGAGGCATCCCCGCCCCAGCGTTGACGCTCCGCGTGTCGAGCGTCTCGCGTTATGGCCGGGGTTGCTCGGAGGCACCCCAGCCGCAAAAAAAGAGAGGAGACCCTGCGGAGGCCGTCTCCTCTTTTTTTCGCGGGGGGCAAGTCAATAGAGGATACGCGTTCGAATGGTACCTGGCACGCCATCCAGGCGCTTGCGCAACTGCGCGGTCGAGCCCCGCTCCCCGGGATCGATATCGATCACGACATACCCTATCTGCGCGTTCGTCTGCAGGTATTCGGCCGCGATGTTGATTTTATCCTCGGAAAAAATCGCGTTGATGGCCGACAGCACGCCGGGCTGATTCCGGTGAATGTGCAGAATCCTGTGGTTTCCGGAATGCGCGGGCAGCGACACTTCCGGAAAATTCACCGCCGCGAGCGTGGATCCGTTATTGCTGTAGCGTATCAGCTTGTCGGCGACTTCCCTGCCGATATTGCGCTGCGCTTCTTCGGTGCTTCCGGCGATATGCGGGGTCAGAATCACGTTGTCGAGACCGCGCAATGGCGACTGGAATTCCTCGCCGGTCTTCGGTTCCACGGGGAAGACGTCCAGCGCCGCTGCACCGACCTGCCCCGATTTGAGAGCCTCCGCCAGCGCATCGATATCCACAACCGTGCCCCGGGCGGCGTTGATGAGCTTCGCGCCGGGTTTCATCCGCGCCAACTCGGCGGGTCCTATCATCTTACTCGTCAGCGGCGTTTCCGGCACATGAAGAGTCACCACGTCGGCCTGCTCCAGGAGCGCCTCCAGGGAGGCCGAGCGCGTGGCGTTACCAAGGGCCAGCTGCGTTTCCACGTCGTGGAAGATCACACGCATGCCCAGGCTTTCGGCCAACAGGCCGACTTGAGTGCCAATATGGCCGTACCCCACGATGCCAAGGCACTTGCCCCGCACTTCGTGCGATCCGGTCGCTGTTTTCGCCCACCCTCCGCGATGAGCCATGGCGTTGCGCCAGGGGACGCCACGCATCAGCAGGATGGTTTCCGCGAGCACCAGTTCTGCCACGCTGCGGGTATTGGAAAACGGCGCATTGAAAACGGGAACGCCCTTCTGCTGAGCGGCCGCGAGATCCACCTGGTTGGTGCCGATACAGAAACATCCGACTCCCACCAGCTTTTCAGCCTCTTCGAAGACCGCAGCCGTCAGGTGGGTAGCGGAACGAATGCCGATGAAGGCCGCTTTCCGCACGGCGGCGAGCAATTGCTTCTCCGGAAGCGATTTCGGATGGTATTCGATATCTTCATAGCCATCTTCGCGGAATGCATCCACCGCGCTGGGATCGATGCCTTCGAGCAGAAGGATGTGGATCTTGTTTTTGTCGAGAGAAGTCGTTTTCACTGGAGCAGTCGCCGAATGCCGTCGAATTCCCACGATAACACCCACCGGAAACACCGATGCCGCGCGAGGCTCCGGGAAAAGCGCCCCTGAACCCCGCACGGCATCGGCATTGCGGTCTTGATTGGCGAACTGCCAGTTATCTGCGGAAGCTTACTTCAATTGCGAAGGCAGGCGAAACCGCCTGCCCCACACATTGATTATTTCGGGCAGCCTTATTTCGGGCAACCCAGCTTCTGTACGTCAGCGGTCGGCACCGGCGTCAGGCCAGTTACACCCGCGGGATCTGCGGCGCCGCTCGGCACGAACCAGACTTCGACGCGCCGGTACTCGGCATTCTTGTCGGATTCCTTAACCGCCTGACCGCTCTTCTCTTTCACGTTGGTCGAAGAGCCGCAAAGCGCCGGACGCGGCGTCGAGCTCTGGTCGGTTCCAACCGCCTTCATCATAATGCGGCTCAGATCCAGCTGCGGGCAAACGCCCTTGCCGGCGCTGAGCACCGCTGCAGTGTTCAGAACGCGCGTGGTGTCCAGGTCGAGTATGGCCTTGCTGCCCTTCTCCTTCTCGTCGCGATGGCCGATCAGGATCACCTTCGCGCCCGGATCGTTCCGCAGCATGGGAGTCAGCTCTTCGAGCAAAAGACGCTTGCCGCAGTTGTTGACCCGCGCGCTCTTGCTCTGGAAGACCACGTCGTCGAGGCGGCGGGCTTCAGGGCTGAGAGTAACCGTCACATTTGCCGGGCGCGAAACCGTTTGGCCCTTCGCGTCGGTCGCCGTTGCGGTGATCGTCACGGCGTGGGTCTGCTGGCGGATACGATTACCCATGTCAAATCCGCTGACGCTGCCCGGATTGAACGTCGAACCCGTTACGCCTTCACCGGAATAGCGAACCGTAACGGCTCCACCGCACTGCGAAGGAGTGGCCACGGCAGCCAAAGCGATCGGCCCGGAGGTATAAGGAACGGTCGTCGGATTTACCGCAAACGTCAGGGTCGGAGGCGTCAGAGCGCGGATCGTGAAGTTGGCCGCGGCCGACGTAACGGGCGGAGCCTGCACCGTGACACGCACCGACACCGCCTTCGCGGGCGCATCCGGCAAATCGTAGGAGGAACTGGTAGCGCCGGCAACTGGCTGGTCATTCACCAGCCATTGGTACGTGGCTGGCCGGCCACCGAGCGCGGGAACGTCCGCAGTCAGATGATAAGTATGTCCGGCAGAAGTGGCAAATGGCGCAGAAGTGCCGGTTGCGGACGTGCTGACGACAGCGGTCACCGCGCGCGCACCCGTGCCGGTAGCCGTCGGAACGCTGAATGAAGTGCCTGTCGCGCCCGCAGCAGCCGTGCCGTTTACTCGCCATGCGTAGGTGGGATTGGGGAAGCCGGCGGCATTCACGGTCAGTCTGAGGTCGTCGCCGGGGCACACGTCATGCGCTCCCGCTACGGTCGGCGCGCCGGTGGGCGCTGCCGCCACATCGACACGCAACGATTGCGTGACAAGCGGATTCGGCGGGGCTGGCGGCTCCTTCCAGCCTTCGCGGAAAATCACGCCGACGGATGCCTGGAGGGAACTATCGAAGCCTTTGGCCGGAATGTAGATGCTGCCGGGACCCAGCGGTCCCGAAGGCAGACCGAAGTGAGCAGCCGGGTTTAGTCTGCCGCCCAGGTCGAACCGGAGTCCCCAGTTTTTATCCACATAGTGCTTCAGGCCAATCCCATAGTTGAAGCCGGGTTCCACGGACGTTTTCATATTGGGGGCAGGGAGAGCGAAAAGGGTTGCCGATACGTCGTTATAGGTGCCATGCGGCTTGTACCACACTCCAACCGGACCGCCCAGAACAAAGAACTGGTTCTTAGCCGTCCGCGGCTGAAAATGATAGACCAGGTCGATAGAAATCTGAAGGTTGAGGGTCCCTACCCGCTCAAATCCCTGCTGGCCCGCCGGCTTCAAATTCAGAGAGTTTCCTCCCAGACTCATTGAGTCTTCCACGCCAAAGTGGGGTGTAAAATTGGCCGATATTCTTTCTCCAAACAGCCAGCCGCTCTTAAAGTAGTCGGCGTAATTTCGTTGGTTTTGCCCCTGAAACGCCTGAAACCATTGCCATCCGACGAACGGAGTGAATTCCCAGGATGAGTAACCTCCATCGTCGGTTGTGGCTGCGGCTGGCTTGGCGGCTCCGGAATTCGCGCTTTGCGCGAACACGCTTCCGGTCAGCGCCAGTACGGCAGTGGCACACCACAAAAGCTGCCGGGAAGGCCCGGCGAATTGTGACCTCTTCGTCATGAAATTATCTCCCTGTTTAAACATCAAATTTATTATCAATCATTTCGGGGTCCGACCGCTACGCTGGCAATTCTGCCACCAGCCGGCTCAGTCCACCCGGCGATTCCGATGGAATAGACGCCGCGCCTCGGGAACAAGGCAAAAAGCCTGTCGGGAGCCGCGGAAAGAACGAACAACGATGCGGGTCCGGCGTTTCCGCCAGCCTCGTCGTCAATTGGCTGCCAGCGCTGGCCGCCGTCGGTTGAAACAAAGATACGGCCGCCCTGCGAAACGAACGCTTCGCCTCGTCGGGTGGGGTGAAAGAGCACAAGACTGACGGTTTCAGTATCCAGTCCGGCGTGAACCTGCGACCATGTGCGGCAAGAGTCCGTGGAGCGGAAGAGCCCTGCCGGAGTCGCAGCGAGTGCCACTCTGCTTTCTCCTGGCCGGTTGGCTGCGTCGAATGCCAATCCGTACCACGCGCCTTTGGTGCCGGCGTCGCCACAGGATTTCCACGTTGCGCCACCGTCCGTGCTCGCCAGTCCGCCTGTGCTCGTCAGCGCGGCGATCGTCGCGCCAGGTGAAAGCGAAAAAGACTGAATGGAGTCGGCCGTGGATTGCGTCCACACCGCGCCATCCGTGGTGCGGAACACTCCCGACGTCGTTCCAGCCAACAGCACGCCGCCTGGCATTGGCTGCAGGGCGGTGATCTGGTTACCTTCGGAGGGCGCCTTGCGGGCCACCCAATTCACTCCGCCATCGCGCGATTCGAACAAACCGTGATACCCGGCCGCATAGAGCCGACCGGGATCGTCCGGGGCCGCCGCTATGCGTACCAATTCGTCGCCGGCGGGCCCCCCGCTGTGAACCCAGCGCAAGGCCAGATTCCCGGTGCGGTATACACCTCCGGTTCCGGCTTCGTAGACGCTGCTGGAGTAGAGCGCTGAACCCGCGCCGGTAAGCGTCGTGAAACTGCGATTGGTGAAACCGTTGTTGGACTCGCGCAACGTTCGGCCTTCGTCGTTCGATACCAGCATCCCACCCAGCGACGCTGCAAAAAATACCCGCCCATCCAGTTGAGGATCGAAAGCTATCGATCGCACGCTGTACGAGCTGATCTTGCGCCAGACCCGCCCGCCATTGTCGGATTTCAGCAGGCCGTCGGTCGTTCCGGCGAATACGACGCCTTCATGACGGGGATCGAGAGCCACAAAATGGGTGCGGAACGCGCCCTTCGGAGTGTCCTGCTTAGCCCAGTGGCCGGCACCGTCAAGGCTGTTATAGACGCCGCTGCATGCACTGGCCATGACGTGTTCCGGATGCCGCGCGTCCACCTGAATGCTGAAAACGTCGGAGTCGTCGATCATCCCCGTGTGGATCGATTGCCACGTAGCCCCGCCATCCGCCGTGCGCCATGGCAAATGGGTAGTGCCCGCATAGAGTATCCTGCTGTCGGCCGGGTGAAAAGCCAGCGACACGACCGGGCGAAGCTCGGAATCGCCCTCGGGAGAGATCCGTTTCCATGATGCTCCGGCGTCGCGGCTGAGAAAAACGCCCGTCCCGGAACCTGCGGCGATGACGGAATCGTTTCCGGGCCACAACGCAAGGGACCAAACCGCGATGCCCGCCGTGCCGGGCAGCAAAATCCATGTCGCCCCCGAGTCGGTGGTCTTATAAACCCCGGAAATTCGCGGCATTTCGCTTTCCACGCCCGCGTACCATGTGCCGGTCGCCTTCGGATCCACCTCGAGCGCGTGCAACACTCCCGCGAACTGGGCAGGGAACGGCAGCCAGGTCCATGAAGCTCCGCCATTTGTCGAAGAGAAGATCAAGCCATTGCGTGCGGCAGCAATTACATGGCCCTTTGCCTGGGGCACGGCGCGGACGATGTCCGCATCCCCACCAAAAGGGCCGGTTGCCAGCCATGAGGCCAATAGTTTCACCGAAAATGAGGGACTGGCCAACAGACCAATGAACAATGCACAGCGTGCTATTGTCGCCACGTTCTCATTCTGCCATGGAAGTCCTGATTTCTCAACGAGATTAAGCTATTTTCAGTACTTTTGGATTCTGCGGAATTCAAGTCATGTTTTCCGGGACCGGATTTTGCAATACAATTGAGGCCATGTGCTCGCTACGCGCCCTCCACGTCAGCCCCGCCGCACGCGTCTGCCTCGCTCTCCTGATTTGCGCTCTCACGCCTGCAAAATCCTATGCGGACGACAGCCAACGACTCCTGACCGTCGACCACTACGTCGCCGTGAAATCCGATGTACCGGCTATTGCGGGTGAGATGACGCAGATCTACGTGCGGGAGGTCGTGCTCGCAGGAGGGGCATTGCGGGGCACTGCGGCGCCGGACCGGGTAATCCTCTTCGTGCACGGCGCCGGCACGCCCGCCGAAGTGGCGTTCGACGCGTCCTATCAGGACTATAGCTGGATGGCGTACCTCGCCCGGGCGGGCTTCGACGTTTTCGCGGTGGATCTCACTGGCTACGGCCGTTCCGCCCGACCGGCCGCTATGAACGACCCGTGCAATCTGACTGCGGCGCAGCAAGCCCTTTTGGTTCCCGGCTTAATTCCCGCGCCGTGTCAGCCGTCCTATCCGAAGCAGTTAACCACAATCGCTTCCGATTGGAACGACATCGGAACCGTGGTGGACCACCTTCGCGCACTCCGGCATGTGGAAAAGGTAAGTCTGATTGGTTGGTCGCAGGGCGGGCCGCGCGCAGGCGGCTGGGCGGCGCAACATCAGGACAAGGTTCTCAGGCTGGTTCTGCTTGCCCCTGCCTACGGGCGGGGGTCTTCGCCGAACCCTCCGGCGCAGGTTCCTGCGGCCGGGGCCGCGTTCAACACTCAATCGCACAGCGAATTCCTGTCCAATTGGGACCGGCAAGTCGGTTGCCCGAATCAATACGATCCTGCCGCAGCCGAAGCGGTGTGGTCGGAAATGATCGAGTCCGATCCGGTGGGCGCGACGTGGGGTACGGGCGTGCGCCGGGCACCGCAGGAGACCGTCTGGGGATGGAACCAGGCGTTGGCGTCGAAACTGCAGATTCCCGCGTTGTTGGTGTCGGGCGTGCATGACAAGCAGGTTTCACCCGAGGGTGTGCGCACGCTTTACGCGGATCTCGGCTCGTCGCAGAAAGTGTTCGTTGACCTGGCTTGCTCTTCGCATAACGCGCTGTGGGAACGGAACCATCTCTTGCTGTTCCACGCATCGCTCGATTGGCTGACGCTCGGAACGGTGCAGGGCAAACAGACTGGGATGTTGCAAGCCGGCTATTGATGGCGTGGTAATCGCAAGATCGTCGCGATCGGTTGTCGGCTGCGCCGGAGGCGTTGGCTATCTGATCGATTCCGGGGCGTTCGCTCCGCCGTTCGTCAGGAACGTATCGTGCGCCACACCAAGCCGCCGGGCGATTCTTTCTCGTCGTCCGACGAGCCGGTCGCCGCGTTTCCGGCGGTCATGGCTTCTAATCTCCGATATCGGGAGCGGTGTCGTTCACGGGTGCCCGCGCTTCGGTATCCGCGATCAAAGGCAACTCGATCATACCGCACCGCACGGGAATCGGCGAGGCGTTCTCCAGAGATGCATCCGGCCGCGGGATTTTGGATTGATTCGAAGTTACCTGATCGCTTCCGGGAATCTGTGGGTCCGCCGCAAGGCCGACACAGACTGAGAGGCGGATCAGCATGCGACTGAAGAGCGTGCGGAAAGACAAACCGGATCCGTGCATCCTATTGAACCTGAATCCCGGCGGTGCCCGCGCGCATCTTGTGCCGGCTGGCCAACGCCTCCAGATCGGCGGTGTCGAGAAATACGGACTCGTCGAGATAGAGAAAGAACATCACAGACGATCCGCTGGGATTGTGGGGTAATCCAAGAAGATGACCGATCTCGTGAACCGACACCGCAAACATCTCACGTTCGGTCAGATTTGAGCCGGGATTGAATGCAATCCAGCCCTCGAAGGCGGGTCGATCCGGAAACTGCGACCGTGCGGCTACGCCGACGGTATTGAAAAGCTCGGGCGATCCGTCCACAAGCTGAATCGAACAGACCTGCGAGTCAACCTTGTGCCACTGAAGATCGATCACTCCGGTCCAGAAATCCATTGCTCTCGCGAATTGCCGGGCGAGAGCTCCGTTGGAGGTTGAAATTCTTACGCCCAGATCCAGGTGCTCCCGGTCCAGCAAGTCGAGATGGCGATTGCACGGAGGATATTTCCCGGTCCAGTTTGGCGGAGAGGCTTTCGCGTTGCCTAAACCGGCGGCCAGGAAAAAGATCGGATAAATCAATCCCACAACGACGTGCTCAACCGAATGGAAACCACTTCCTGACGAGCGCATGTCATGTTCGCCCGGGTCGATCGCAGGAACTCTCCGGATGAAAGATCCGGCACTGCACCAGGCCGGAACGACGACTGCTTCGCTGCCAGGTTTCGCCGAGTCGCTCTTCCCCGGATGACAGCATCTCGTAATCCTTTTCTTCCTTCTGGCGCTCGACTTTACCTGAGATAGTAAGGCGGCGGCGGAAAATTCTCAGAGAAGAATATCGTCCTGCGCAATCTGCCGGATTTGCGCGGCGTTATCACCGGGAATCGCCAGCCATCTCCGCCGGTTCTGCGCCGCCACGCCGCCACCCATCGTGGCGCGTTTACCGGCAAACAGGTCTACAATGAACGCATGGACCTGGATATTAACGGTGTCCGGCATTCCGTTCAAAGCGACCCCGAGCGGCGACTGCTCTATGTGCTTCGCGACGAGTTGGATCTGACGGGCACGAAGTACGGCTGCGGCGAAGGCCAGTGCGGCGCATGCACGGTGCTGCTGGATGACGCCCCGATTCGATCCTGCCTCACGCCCCTGAGCGCGGCGTTGGGCAAAAAGATCACGACGATTGAAGGCCTGGAGCGGAAAGGCAAGCTGCATCCGGTGCAGGAAGCTTTTATGGATGTCGATGTGATGCAATGCGGTTACTGCAACTCCGGGATGATCATGAGCGCGGTTGCGCTGCTTCAGAGGAAGCCCGTTCCGGCCGAGGCGGAAATACGATCGGCATTGCAGGGCAATCTCTGCCGTTGCGGGACTTATCCGCGCATCCTCGAAGCCGTCCATCTGGCCGCCCGGATGGCGAATGGAGCGCAACATGATTGATTTCGAGCATCCCGAGTTCGAACAGCCCGGCTTCGAGCGCGCGGGCTTCGAGCCGGAGCGCTATGAGTTGCATGCCGCGCCGCTCTATAGTTTCGTGCCCGATCGACGCGACTTCCTGAAACTGCTCGGGGGCGGACTGGTGGTGCTGGTCGCTTTGCCTGGCGCGAAGGCGCAGGAATCGGGCAGTGGACGCGGCGGAGTGGGTGTGCCGCAGGATATCGGAGCATGGCTGCATATCGCCGAATCGGGCGCGATTACCGTTTATACGGGCAAGGTGGAGATGGGGCAGAATATTCGCACCTCTCTCACGCAGGCTGTGGCGGAGGAACTGCGAACCACTCCGACGCAGATCTCGCTCGTAATGGGCGACACGATGCTGACGCCTTACGACCGGGGAACCTTCGGTAGCATGACAACGCCGCAAATGGCGCCTCAACTGCACCGCGCCGCCGCCGCGGCGCGCGAAATGCTGCTCGATCTTGCGGCCGAAGAGTGGCAGCAGGGCAAGTCCGCGCTGACTATCGCGGACGGTGCGGTGCGAAACACCTCGGGCGCCACGCTTTCTTTCGGCGAGCTGACGAAAGGCCGGAAGCTGACGAAGACGATCGCGGCCGATGCGCTGGTAACGTCGGCAAGCGAATGGACGATCGCCGGACGCGATCTGAAAAAGGTCAATGCCCGCGCGATTGTTACGGGCCAGGAGAAGTTCATATCCGATATCCGGCTGCCCGGCATGATGTACGGTCGGGTGGTGCGTCCACCGGCGTTTCAGGCGTCATTGGCCTCGGCCGACGCGCAGGCGGCGCGCGCGATTCCCGGAGTGGTTGCGGTGCGCGACGGCGACTTCGTCGGCGTCGCTTGCGACGACAGCTCCAAACTGGATCGCGCAGCGGCGGCGATTAAGACCGAGTGGAAGACGGTGCCGCAGACGAATTCGCGGGAGCTGTATGGGTACCTGAAATCGCATCCGTCGCGCGGGGGAACGGCCGTCCAGTGGCAACCCGTCGATAGCGGCAAGAGCATTGAGGCCAGCTATAACGTGGCTTATATCGCCCACACTCCGCTTGAGCCTCGCGCGGCCGTGGCGCGCTGGAAGGACGACCAGTTGACAGTGTGGACGGGCACGCAGGTGCCGTTCGGAGTGCGCAGCGAACTCGCGCAGGCGTTTGGGGTTCCGGAGGATCATGTCCGGGTGATTGCATCGGCCACTGGTTCCGGCTACGGCGGCAAGCATACCGGCGAATGCGCAGTGGAAGCCGCACGACTGGCGAAGGCCGCCGGTAAACCGGTGAAGCTGATGTGGACTCGCGAAGAAGAGTTTACGTGGGCGTATTTTCGTCCTGCTGGCGTGATCGATATCCGCAGCGGCGCGCTGGACGATGGCACGATCACCAGTTGGCAGTTTCACAACTACAATTCCGGTAACGCGGCGATCCGCAGCCCTTACAACATACCGAACCAGATCGCCGAATTTCATGCGGCCGATTCGCCGCTGCGGCAGGGATCCTACCGCGGACTGGCGGCGAGCGCCAATCATTTCGCGCGCGAGTCGCATATGGACGAGTTGGCGCACGCGATCGGCATGGAGCCTGCGGCGTTCCGGCTAAAGAACGCGAGCGATCCCCGGCTGCGCGCGGTGCTTGAAGCGTCGACCGAGCGGTTTCGCTGGGGTTCGGCGAAGACGCGGCCGAATCGGGGCTTTGGCCTGATGGCCGGTTTCGATAAGGGCGGCTACATTTCATGCTGCGTGGAGATCACGGTTAACAACGGCAAGGTGACGGTGGACCGCGTGGTGCAGGCGTTCGAGTGCGGCGCGATCGTCAATCCGGAACAGTTGCGCAACCTGATTACAGGGTCGATTGTGCAGGGGCTGGGCGGGGCGTTGACCGAGGCGATTGAGTTCGATAACGGCCGGATCACGAATCCGCATCTGGCGCAATACCGCGTACCCCGCTTCGCCGACGTGCCGCAAATCGAGGTGGTGATGCTGGACCGAAAGGATCTGCCGCCGGCAGGGGCCGGGGAGACGCCGATCGTGGGCGTGGCGCCCGCCATTGCCAATGCGATTTTCGATGCTGCGGGCAAGCGAATAAGGTCGATGCCGCTCAGGCTGAGTTAAGTTGGTTCGCCAAACCAGCCGGTGCGGGCCGGATATCGGTACTTGAAAAGTCTCGTCCGCGACCCTATTTCTTCGGTTCGCTCGACGGAGGGACAATCCCCTTGATTCGCATGTACGTGACGAGATTTCCGTAATGCTCGTCGCTATGGGCGATGTTCATGTCCATGACGCCGATCTTCGTCATCTTCTGGCCGAACAGGCTTACCATCTTGCCCGCATCGGCATCGGTCATCGTGGCGTAGGCGGCGTCGCAGTAGGCGAACGCGTCCTTCAGCGCCGCGATCAGGGCAGCCTTGCCTTTCACGTTCTTTTCGACGTCCTTCGTGACCGGCCTGGCCGCCACCGGTCCGCAAAGTTCGTACTGCCCGTCGGCTTCATGGGCGATGAGCTGGCCGAAAGTGCGGACGTCCGGCGTCGGTTTGAACGAGTAGAGTTCCTCCGGCACCTTTTCGGCGGTGCGAAGAACGTAATCCTTGATCTCGGCGTATGACGCTTTCGAGGTCGTGACGATCGGATTGTTTTGTGCCGCGAGCGTCGCGGCGGCGAACAAAGTGACGGCGATTATGCGCATGGGATCAGTTTAACCGATCCTCGCCGGCTAATTGTCGAGCGTCATCTTCCTGGTGAGTGCCATCGCGGCCTCCGGCGTCGTGCTCGTGCCCATTTCAGTGTCGAGATAACCCTTGTAGTTCAATTCGCGCAGAACGCGGAGCATGTATGCGTAGTCGACTTCGCCGGTCCCCGGCTCTTTGCGGCCCGGAACTTCGCCGATCTGCACGAGCCCGATCCAGCCTTTCGCTAATCCCTGCCGCAGATGGGCGGTGATGTTTCCTTCCATTAGCTGGAGATGGTACATGTCGAAGCATATCTTCACGTTCGGGTGCGCGACCTCGTCGATAACCGGGAAGGCCACGGCGGCGGTGTCGAGCGCCATGCGGGTCTGTCCGGCGGCGGTGCTGAGCGGTTCCACAACCAGAACGATACCGTGCTCCTTCGCGATATCGCCACACAGCTTCAGACCGCTGACGATCTGCGCGCGCTGCGTTTCCCACGGAACGTCCGGCTGGTTGCGGCCGACGAAGATGATGGGTTGCGCGCCGCCNNTGCTGGCCGGGCTTCGTAAGCCCCGTGGAACTCCCGGATGAGCCAGGCCCTGTGATGCTGGCGCACTTAAGGCCGGTCTTCTGCTGCACTTTGAGCATGGCATCCTGCTCTTCGTCCGTGGCATTCCAGAAGCTATA
>PLEX01000116.1:55866-56041 GCA_003136575.1 Bryobacterales bacterium
GAACATCAGTTCGATGTTGATCGAGAGCGTATAGGGTGGTGGGCCTGGGGCCGCGCCGGCTCCCGTTGTGCCTTGTCCGAACGAAGGCCGGGTGAACCGAAGCGCCGCGCCAGCGGCGATCATAGTGCGTCGTGTGACTGAAGTTTTCATGGCTTGATCCTTATGGCAGAGGCTT
>PLEX01000115.1 GCA_003136575.1 Bryobacterales bacterium
TCGGTTTCCGGGTAGTGTGTTCGTCCCCCATCCGCACTGAACGCTGAATCACTGACCGCTGTTCACTGGGGCGCTGGCCACTGATCCGACTGCGCTTCGCGCAGTCGGCGAATTTTTTTTACTACCCCGTGCGCGGATCGGGCCCCCAAACAAACCGATCGAGAACCTCGTTACGGAGGCCCCATGTGTCCGCATAGCGAACGTGGTTGATCCAGCCTTGCACGCCGGCGTCGAATTCGCCGAACGTAATAAGCCCGGAGCGCCATGCCTCGAATCTTTCGCCAAGCCGCCTTGTTGCCTCTACACCTTTGCGGGCCTTCAGCCGCCGATGGGCCGGATAGACGACAAAACCGAGCCAGGGAATTCCGGCTGTTACCGGGGCGACCTGGGCCGATCCCTCATGAACCGTCAGGCGCAGCCGTTCGAGGCGCTCGACGATGGCGGCTTTCCACTCCCACAGCTCCTCCTTGTGGTTTGAAAATGCCGCCATATCGTCGACGTAGCGCAGCCACCCGGTCACGCGCAGTTCCCGCTTGACGAACTGATCGAGGGGGTTCATATAACAGTTGGACCAGAACTGGGAGGTCAGGTTGCCAATGGGCAGCCCCCGGGGCCGCAGAACCGCCAGGAGGTTGTCCCCCGGAAAATACGCCATTTCGTACTCGCTCTCAAGGACGCGGTCGCCGCCCTCGAGGATGCGCGCCGCCAGCTTCAGAATTGCCGGGTCCGCAACTGTTCGGGCCAGCGTCGCCAGCAGGATCTCATGGTCAATCGAAGGAAAGTGCTTCACTACATCCAGCCGCAGGACGTAGCGGTAGCGCCGCGCGAAATATTGCAGCCTGTCTACCGCCCGGTGCGTGCCCTTGCCGACCCGGTTGGCATAGGAATCCGGGATGAACTGAGGCTCGAACAACGGCTCCATCACGTTGCAAAGGGCGTGATGCACAACGCGGTCGGCGAAAGGAGCGGCGCTGATGCGGCGCACCTTGGGGGCGTGGATGTGGAAATGCGTATAGTTTCCCGGCTGCCAGTTCCCGCCCCGCAGCGCTTCGTGAATGGCGAGCAGACGGTCCGCCGCCTTGTGCTCGAACGCCGCGACGGCTCGCCGGGTCCGTTTTCCCCGCGCCGCCTTACGCCACGCTTCGAGCAGATTGGGCCATGCGGCGACATCGTTCATATTGGGAGCGGAGACCGGAGGGTTCATGACGGAAGATCTGGTGATTCTGACGCGCGTATTCGATCTGCTGGAATGGCTCGTCCCGCAGGCGGAAAGTTTCCCCCGCAGCTACCGCGCGACGGTGACGGACCGGTTGGTCGGGTCCGCGCTCGATTTCGGCGAGCAACTGCTCGAAGCACAGGCCCATCGCGGCGCCGCCCGCCGTGCGCGACTGGCCGGCGCGGACGCCACGCTCAACAAGCTACGGCTTTACCTGCGCCTTGCCCACCGCTGGCAGTGGCTCTCCAACGGCCAGTACGAGCATGTCAGCCGAATGGTCGCGGAGCTGGGCCGCATGCTTGGGGGCTGGCTGCGCCAGTCCGCCGGCTCGGAGCCAGCAACGTGAGACGAGTGCGCAAAATGGGTAAGTGGCTGCCTCACGCCTAACTCACGTGGTCCCACTGGAACCACCGGGGCGCAGGCGTTCCGCAGCCGGAGGCGGAGGCAGGGGCCTCCGCGCGNNCGCGGGCGTGGTCGCCCGCCCCACCAAAAGCTGCTTAGCTGCACCAACATGAGTCAGGCACATGCCCGGTTGCCGCAAGCTGGAAATGCGACGCCGCGGGGCTCTCACCCAGACGGCGCCCGGTTTGTATATATGCCCGACGCCGGCTTTCCGGCGTGCGGGCGGGACATGCCCGCGCCATCCAGCAGCCCTTCGCCGCATTCTCCGAGCCGTGACCCGGAGAACCTGCCGGCACCCGAAGGGTTGAAGGCGGATGTGGGACGAACACACTACCCGGAAACCGATGTTGTTGTTGCGGTTGTCCGGATTGTTGTTGTTGCGGTAGTCCGCGCGCGCGTTGTTCCTATTGTTGTTCCAGGACCCGCCGCGCAGCACACGAGCCTCGTTCCCGGGCCGCCCCACCGGTTGCCCGGCGAATACAAGCGTATCAGACGTACCCAAAAAATTCGCCCGCGCTTCGCGCGGGATCAGTGGCCAGCCCTCCCGCGTGCAGCGATCAGTGACTCAGGGCTCAGTGCGGATGGGGGACGAACACACTACCCGGAAACCGACGCCGTCGTCGCGGTAGTCCGGATCGTTGTCGTAGCGGTAGACCGCGCGCGCGTTGTACCTAAGGTCGTTCCAGGACCCGCCGCGCAGCACACGAGCCTCTCCGCCGCCGCCGGTGGTTCGCGCCGGGTTGGCGTGCTCATTGCGGCACCATTCCCAAACATTACCGGCAAGGTCAGAAACACTTTGAACGCTGTCGCCCAGGGGAAATATCCCCACGGCAGTGGTCCGAAGGACACCGGATTCCCAGGTGTTTGCCCGGCCGTCCTCCCATTCCGGTCCCCACGGAAAAGCGAAGCTCGCGCTGGCGCTCTGTGCGGCCCATTGCCACTCCCATTCTTCCGGCAGCCGAACCTTCTCGCCGCGCCGCTCGCTCAGCCATCGGCAGAACGCCGTTGCGTCGTGCCAACTGACGTTCGTCACGGGGTGGTTGCCCGGCGCGTCCTCCCACGCCGCGTCTGGCGCCTGGCGGCGTAGTCCGCTCCACCAGCCGTCTTTTTTCTTCTGGCGGTAGCCATCCTCTTCCTGGACGAAGGCGCGGAACTGCGCGAAGGTTACCGGAAACGCCGAGATGCTGAATGGTTCCACCGGAAACTCGCCGAGACTCTTCTCCCCGTCCATCAGTTCGACCTTCCCGGCCGGGATGTCCATCCATAAAATGTCTGGCATCCCATCCTTCAATCCGACTCCGTCGCGGGTATCGCCCACTTCCTCCAGTTGCAGGCCCAGTTCCCATCTCCGCATCGGTTTAGTCGAATCGTCATTGAGTTCGTCCCGAATCCACTTCTCGCCGGGCGTCAACATCTCACGCAGCGACTTGTCGGCCATCGCTACATGGAGCATGTCCGCGTTTTCGAGCCGCGCACGGAACTCATCGATTTCCTTCGGATCCCATGGCCTGCGGTATTTCTTCGCGTGGGTCGCCTTTTGCCGTTTCAGTTCCCATGCTTCGGCCTCGGTCTGGAGACGGCGCAACAAATGAAAGGCCTCCCGCCGTCCGGCGATCCAATTGGAAAGCACGGGCCAGTGGGTGAACAACACCTCATGCGCCACTTCGATCAGCGGATCGCCGCCTTTGCCCTTGTCGGAGACCAGCAGCCTTACTCTTTTGTCCAGAAAGGCATCTACAAAGCGGAGAGCGGGCTCGTCCCCCTGCCAAGTGGAGCGCGGGGCGCGCTTTCTGGTAGGTATGTCCTCCTCCTGGCTCAGGTGCACGAGTGCGGAGAACACGCGGCCCAGACGGGCCTGGCATGCCGGGTCGAGGCTATGCAGCACCTTTTCGGCTTTACTGGCTACGCAACCGGCCAACCCGCCGAACTGCGGATTTTGCCAGGTTTTCAGGCTCATCCGGCCAGCTTCGCCGCATCTGTCGCAGAGTTCGCGCAGGGCGAACGCCATCAGGGCGAGACCTCCGCTTTGACCAGCGGCTTCCTGCGCCACGACCGACGGCAGTTCGGGATCGATGGTCCAGGTTTTGGGCAGGACAACTTCATTAATCGGGCCGCTTACCATCCGCTCCAGGGCGAAGATATCGGGAGCCTTCAGGACGAACCTGCCTCTGCCTTCGTTCATTTTATGGGCCAGCAGCGGGTAGTTATCGGAATAGTGCTCGAGGTCCCGGCGTAACGTAGCCACTACATGGAAGCGTGAAGGGACTCCTCCGCGACCGGGCCGGGCCGCATTGATAAGCGCGGTGAGAAAAGCGGCCGATTTGTCTTTGTCTTTTTCTTCGGCGGTGAACAGCTCTTCCATTTGATCGAGGATCAGAAGCCAACGGGCTTCCTTTGGAGCCGATGCCAACAGACGTCCCGTCAGTTCGGAAAGTGGAATGTTGTGTGCCTCCCTGGCCAGGTCGACTTTGTCGCGATAGCCGGGCGTCGCGTCCAACGATGCCGCGAGCTTTGCAGCCAGGGAGTGAAGCGGCGTCCCCAACTCGAATGGCTTCATGACGTTAATCAGCCAGGTCTTGCTACCCGGTAGTTGGGGGATGGTTCCTTCTTTCAGTCCGGCGACCAGTCCGGCGCGGACGAGGGAGGATTTTCCCGATCCCGACGCTCCGACGACGACGGTGAATTGCAGTCCCGTCCGGTTCGCCGCCAGCATCTCGCAAAGCTGCCGCAGTTCCGTTTCCCTGCCGAAGAAGATGGGCGCGTCGCGCTCAGTGAACGTACTCAGGCCCAGGTAGGGCGGCTCGTCGTGCATCCATGGCCTTTTCGGCTTGGCGGTTCGGGCGAGAGTTTCCGCGCGGACGGTCTCGACGGCACCCTTGATCTTGTGCGAATGCCTGGCGGTGTCCTGTTGTTCCATCCAGTTCAGAGCGGCCCGAACGGCTTTCCCGTCTTTTTCGGGCCGCAGGGCGAGAAGGTAGTTGCGCAGGTCGTATTCGTCCAGTAACTCCGAAGGGTCAACGTTGTCCAGGCAACCTACAAGGTCCCGCCGCCTGTGTTCTTCCCGCAGTTCCGGCAACTGCGCGAGCAGATCCTTCCATAGAATTTCCCAATTTCCGTCTTGCATGTTCAGGGTACATATTAGCGCGTGTGTCCAGGCACGGAGCGTTGTTGCTGCTGTCTTTTCGCGGCCAAGCCTTACATTTGCGCTTCCGCTCACTTTTTTTGCGTTCCGCCGGCGCCTTCCGCGGCTTAGGGGGTGGCCGGAGAAAACGGTCGCAGTAAAAATCCAAACAGAAAGAAAAAGGTGAAGAGATTATGACGCAGGAACAGAAGAACAAGAGCCAGGCGATCATTCAGCGGGCTGCACTGTTGGCGGGGATGGTCGGTTCCGGGCTGGCCGGGATCCCGAAGTCGGAGACGATGTTGATCGTTCCCATGCCGGCTGCCATGGTTATCGAACTGGGGCAGGTGTTCCAGACCGAGATCACGGAAGCGGCGGCGAAACGTATGATTCCGGGGTTGGTGGGATCGTACTTGTGGCGGACCCCGTTTATCTACAACGCGATTAAGGCTTCCACGGCGGTGGAAATTACCGAGGCGATGGGATGGGCGTTCGTCGCGAGACTGGATGCGGGAATGCGTTGAGAATCGGGGAAGCCTGAAGCGACAGCCCGCCTCTTCCGAGATGGAACCGGCGGGCTGCGCTTTTTAGCGGCTGTGGTTGAGGGCCACGGATACACACAGATACACACGGATAAAGAAAATCCGCAAGGCCGCGTGGCCGGTCACTGCGATCTTCGTGGATTTTCGGGACTTGGACTTCCTTTGAATTCTGTGGGTTAGGGGGCGGGACAGCCGGTTGCCGCCGTTTTGACTTGCGGACCGCGTGTTATTGAGTTGTGTATGTAACTTATGATTGCCGGCGCTCCCGGAAAAACGGGACGCGGCCGGCGGCGGAGGCGGAGATCGACGCCGGGAGTTTCGCGCTGACGCGGCTCGGGTTTGCGCCGGATGCGAAACAGATGGAAGTGCTGCGGTCGACGGCGAAGCGCGGGATTCTGAATTGTTCCCGGCAGTGGGGGAAGTCGACGGTGGCGGCGGCGAAGGCGGTGCATCGGGCGTTTACGCGGCCGGGGTCTTTGGTGCTGGTGGCGAGTCCCTGCGAGCGGCAGAGCGCGGAGTTTTTGCGGAAGGCCTCGGCGCTGGTTCGCAAGCTGGACATTCAGGCGCGCGGAGACGGAGACAATGCGATTTCTCTCTTGTTTCCGAACGGGTCGAGAATTGTGGGATTGCCGGGGACGGAGGCGACGGTGCGCGGGTTCTCGGCGGCGTCGTTGATTCTGATCGACGAGGCGTCACGGGTGGCGGACGACATGTATACGTGTCTGAGGCCGATGCTGGCGGTAGGTGACGGGGATTTGTGGCTGATGAGCACGCCGAACGGGCCGAGGGGGTTCTTTTACGAAGTATGGTCGGGCGGCGGGGAGGAGTGGATGAGGGTGAGCGTGCCGGCGACGGAATGCGAAAGGATTTCGGCGGATTTTCTGGAGGAGGAGCGAGGGGCGATGACGGCGACGATGTTTGGGCAAGAGTATCTGTGCGAGTTCACGGGGGATGGGACGGAGTTGTTTTCGAGGGAGTTGCTGGAGGCGGCGATTGATTTGTCGATCCCGGAGTTGAAGATTGAGGGGTGGAGGTAGCGCGGAACTATGGCCACAGATGCACACAGATGCACACGGATAAGAAAAGGCAAGAGTTTTGTGGACGCAGGTTTTAAGCGGGGCAATGTCCGCTGTTGATTTAACGGCAGTTTAACGGCACAATAACGGCAGTGGCCGATAACGCCGCCCAGCTGCCACCACGATGCGTTTTGAGCCGAAGTTCTCCATCACACCGAAAATCGCAACCAGCCTGATGCGGATCGAGGCGGTAAGGCAGTCCGTATATGACCTTCCGATCACGCCGGCGGTGCTGGCGACGCTGCGGGAAACCGCGCGACTCTACTCGACACAATGGTGGGCAGGCCGACTGCGATGTATAGTCGCGTGTCGTTCATGTAGCGCCCTTCTCAGTGTACGAAATCCAGCCTGGCAGCGGAAGCACAGAGCTGTTCGTTTCGCCCCAACGCCCGGGCAGTAAATCCGCTTGCTTCAACCCGCGTTGCTCCATGAGGAACGCGATGGTCTTATGGGGTGGCAATTGCGGCAACTCGACTTTTTTGTCGTAATCCGCAATCAGCCGCGACAAAAGTGCTTCGAGCAGTTTTTCTTCCGGCTTCAGTTCCCGGTCAAGCCGGTCGAGAGTCTCCAGCGCATCCGCAAAATGTCCGAGCTCCCGATCCGTCTCGATAACCTCAGGCAACGTCTTCGACAGAAGACCGCCGCACACTTTCGGACTGATCGTCGGCGTACTCATTTCATCCATTTCTTTCGGTCGCTGGCAACGACGGAAGCCTTTTCAGAATCTCCGTCCGCACCACTTCGGCGAGCGCTCTTCCCTGTGCCGCTTCATTGGCGTCGGGTTCGTATGGCTCGCCGGGATAGCGGAACTGCCAGGCAAACTGGGAAAGCGCCGCTGCAGGCTCAAGCGACGCCTCCAGCGTGGCATCAATCTCCACACATGCCATCGACAGTTCGCGCAGTTCGTGGGTCTTCGAAACGTCGCCCGATGCCACGTAAGAAATGCTTTCAGTAGTTTCCCCACGGCTTGCCGGCAATGGAATAGAGCCTCCGCCGGCAACTCGGCCTCGCACAACTCGGCGGCGCGGAGATCCTTGCCCGCCTTCCGAACCTATGCCCGCGCCTCGTCAGGCGGCCATTCGTCCGGCATCATAGATCAGTCGTCCCTCTCGCAGGACCGTCGCCGGAAGCGACGTCACCACGAACGCCGCGCGCCCCTCGAAGTCGGACTGCCGCCACGGCACTACGTCCGCCGCGTGCCGAATCCCCCAAAGCGCACGGTGAACACCGGGCCGGAACAATTGATCGGGTGTATCGTCGGACAGAACGACGCAAAAATCCAGATCGCTGTCCGGACCCGCATCGCCCCGTGCTTCCGAGCCGAAAAGATAAATGCGCACCGGGTGATAATAGTCGATCAGTCGCCGCGTGATCTCCTCGATGGCTTCGTGTTTGGTGAGTTGGGCCTGCATCGGCTCGATCCGCCTGCTTCCTCGAGATCAGCGCAGACGGGACGGTTCATCCAGACCGACAATAGGAGGTGCACGGGACGCCGCCGTTGCGGCCGGAATAAATCGCCATGACGAAACAGGAAACGATAGACGAGATCACGCGGCGCCTGGTGGATTTCTACCATCCCGTTCGGATCTACCTCTTCGGCTCCGAAGCTCGTGGCGAAGCTGGGCCCGACAGTGACTTCGACTCCTGCGTCATTCTGCCCGACAACGCACCCGCGTCCCTCTACAAGGCCGCCGGATTGCACAGGAATCTATGGGGCGTACATGCTTCCGTCGATGTAGTCCGCCTCGCCGAGGGAGATTTCGAACGCCGCGCCCGCCATGTGCTGAGTTCGTTGCCCGCCACCGTAATGCGCGAAGGCCGGATCCTCTATGACTCCGAACAGCGAGCTGCTTAGCGAGGCCGATAAGTGGCTGCGCGAAGCGGCAAAGGATTTGCATGGAGCGAAACTGTTGCTTCATCCCGATGAACCCGAGATCGGGTGCACGTGAGCCTGTTCAGCGGACGCCAGTGCCGGTTCGGAGGCCCGTCCGTCATCGCCCGGAACTCCGAAATCCTGTGCGCCGGAAAGATCGAAACCGTCACGCCGCCTGGTGGCGGGGTTCGTGATGCAACTGCAACAACTGATGGGCGCGAAGCGGCAACGAAGCATACATCCGCCCCTCGTCGTTGCCGAACTCGACTTCATACACGCCGGGTGCAAGCCTTTCCACAATCGTACCGACTTGACCACGCCGAACCGACTGATCGGCGGTGTCCTTCAGCAATGCAACTACGGAAAGCAATTCGAGTTCCCGCATGGCCTACCTCAATCCAATGATACAAAACAACTGGTCAGTCGCGGTGCGGTTTCGGCGTCTCGCGCCGCCCGAACCAGCGCCGCCCGAAGAAAATCGGCATCCCGTTGCGCGACACCCAAAGCGGACAGGAAGACGCGGGCCTTGTACCGGCCTCGGGGATGGTGCGGATTGAGGCATTAGTCCCCAAGGCTTTGAAACGTCGATAGTTGCATCGGCACCGCATGGCAGCTTCATTCTTGATGAGCGTACCAGATCGGCGCCCTGCACGGCCCGCTGACCTGCCGGCGAAAACCCCGGCACGCCCACCGAGCCCGTGGCGCCTGTTCCTCGGAAAGACCGCTCAATTCCGGGGTTACGGCGCAACCTGCGCCCGCCGGGATCGAGTTCGCCGCTATCACATCGATCCCACCCCCAGGCACCCGCTCGAGGTTTATGATGGAAGGCATGAGTGTCGGCACGTTACTTTCGGTCGAGGAGTACCTGAACGCCAGTTTCGATCCAGACTGCGATTTCGTCGACGGTGAGGTCGTGGAGAGAAACGTGGGGAATCGAAAACACGGATACGCGCAGGCTGAGATCTCCGGTTGGTTTATTCAACGCAAGAGCACACTCCGGCTTCAGCCAATGACCGAACTGCGGCTTCGTGTCGCGGCCAGCAGGGTTCGAATTCCCGACGTTCTGGTCGCCGAAATCCCCATCCCCGACGAAGACGTATTCACGACACCGCCCTATTTATGCGTCGAAATCATGTCGCCCGACGACACTATGAACGGGATGCAGGACCGAATCGACGACTATCTCCGGTTTGGCGTACCTAACGTGTGGGTGATCGATCCGGAAAAGCGCCGCGGATGGCGAGTAACGGCGGATGGCTGTGCAACGGCGACGGACGGAAATATGCGGACCGGCGATGGCAGGGTCGCGATGCCGCTCGCGGACGTATTGCTGCCCTGAGGATCGACCCGGGCCCCGGTCGCGTCGGTGACCGTTTCTTACGTCTTATCTTTCTTGCCTTATCCGTGTGCATCTGTGTAAATATCTGTGGCTATTTTTGCCTTTGATCCTTTTCAGTCACGGCTATTTTCAGATTTCTTTCTACCCCCGCCGACCTTTTGATTCAATCGTTTAGCCATCCCAATTGGGATTGGCTCGCCTGGGTTGTCCGTACCGCATGGTATTGGATTAGCCTGGAGCGTTACGTATTTTGTCGGGCTGGATCTGGGGCAGAAACGGGATCATTCGGCTATGGCGGTGGTCGAACGGGTCGACCGGCGGCGGGCGTTCCAGGGACCACTCCGGAGGCGGCGTCCGAGACCGATATGGAAGAGCGGCGCTACGTCCGCTGGGCGTGAAGGCGTGCCACGCGCGACATCGACATCTTCCGGTACGCGGTCCTGAAGCGGACGCGAATAAGCCAAAAAGGCATCAATAGCAGAGGCAGGACGCCGAGCACGACAAGCACATGCGTCGTGCTTAAGAAGGCGGGGAATATTTGCGGCCGGGCGATGAATATTGACCCGGAAGCGATGAACAGCGCAAAACACATGCGCCAGAGATGGCGCGAGATTCGCTGCACGCCGAAGACGCCACCGCGCACGATCATCCGCATGTCTCCGGCGGCCGCGAGGAGGGCGACGGACCCAAGGATGAAGTACATCGGCGCGGGGACCCCGTCTTTGGTTCCCATTTGGCTGCGCGCCGCCTGAATGCCGAACGTGACGATGGTCGCTCCGACCGCCAACGCGACCACGAACGCGGCGCGATCGACGATGCCCGTTTCGCCTTCCCCGCGTCTTGCGGTGAGCCACGCGGTCGCGACCAGGTAGAACGTAAGAATGCCGCCGAAAACGTTGCCCGACTGGGATTTCATGAAGGCCAGGTAAGCCCCGGCGGCGGACATGCCCAGCATGGCCACGAAGAAGACATTTCCGGCGAGGCGGTGGACGCGGGAGCCTTTACGGAAAGACATGGCGACTGCGCCGGAGAGAAGGCCGATGGCGCCGCCCGCGATGTGGAAAATCAGGAGCGGCGGATATGGCGTTGTTGCCTGCATTGAGTACCGCGACCGTCACATGTCCAGGTCGCGCGGCGTGGATTCCCAGCTTGAGCAGCCTCGTTCGGGATATACGGCAGATCGGTGCAAAAGTTCCATCTGTTTGTTGTTCGCGGCTAGATACCATGCGCCGAAAGGCGCATCGAATTCCTCAGCCTGCGGCCTTCTTCACGAGCGCGCCGATCGTTGTCGCGTCGTCGTCGGTCAACTGCTTCAGCGCGAAGGCGACCGGCCAGATGGATCCCGCGTCGAGATTCGCCTTGTCGCTGAAGCCGAGCGTCGCGTATCTCGTCTTGAACTTGTGCGCGCTCTGGAAGAAGCAGACGACATCGCCATCCCTGGCGTACGCGGGCATCCCATACCAGGTTCTCGGCAAGAGGGCCGGCGCGACCGCTTTGACGATGGCGTGGAGTCGCTCGGCCATGACGCGATCCGGTTCCGGCATACTGGCGATCTTCGCGAGCACTTCACCTTCGCCGTCGGACTTCTTTGTACGCGGGCCTCGGCTCGCCTCCGCTTTCAGTTCCTGCGCGCGCTCCTTCATTGCGGCAAGTTCTTCGTCCGTGAATGCCTTCGCCGCCTGGCCGGTCACGGCGGCGCTCCTGTTGGACCCGGGTGTGTCGTTCTTCGGTTTCATCTGGATTCCTCAGGCGCAAACAGCTGCCCCGGCAGCATTGGCGCACGACCGTTTTGGCGTCGGTTTATGGACGTCCCAGGTACTTCTCGTAAAGCTCGATCTGCCGGTTCGTGAGTGCGACTTCCTTGCCGTTGATGATCAGATGCACGATCTTCGTCTGAATCTCCAGCGGGTCGCCGTCGGTAACCAATAGATCCGCCACCTTGCCTTTTTCGATCGAGCCAATCCTGTCGGCTACTCCCCAGATTTGCGCGGGGTTGATCGTGACGGCCTTCAGCGCTTCTTCGTAGGGCAGTCCGTAAGCGACGGCGGTCGCGGCCTGGTACGGGAGATTGCGTACGAACTGATTTTCGTCGAATGTGCCGAATGCGAATTTGATGCCCGCTTTGTAAGCTTCGAGCGGAAGTGTGAATGCCTGGTCGTACGGCTCATCCTCTTTGTCCGGCAGTTCGAGAACGCGCCCGAAAATCACCGGAATATTCTTCGCCTTCAGTTCCGCGGCGGCCTTGCCGAGCTCGCGCGGATGCAGAATCACCAGCTTTACCTTTTGTTCGTCAGCAAACTTAATCGCGTCGAGAATGAAGCGCTCGTGTGCCGCGGTAATCGCGAGCGGCTCCCTGCCATCCAGAACGGGCAGCATTGCCTCGAATTTCAGATCCGGCTTGAAACCAGGCTTGCCCGCCAGCGCTTCTTTGGCTTTTTGATAGTGCCTGGCGTCCTCGAAGAACCCGCCCAACTTCTTGATTTTCGCCTGATAATCGCGCAACTGCTGGGCGAATCCGCCGCCTACTCCGCCTGGAGTAGCATCGGCCCCGCCCCCGGGCGATTCCGCGGAAGCGCCGCCGCGGCCCCGGCCACCGCCCAGAGTGGGAAACGGAATCTGCATGGCGGCCGACCGGCTGATTTCCATCTGCTCCCATGTCCAGCCATCGGTGTGAATCATCGCCGCCTGTCCGGAAATCAGCTGCCCGCTCGCGCTCCCCGGAAGCGTCATCACGCTGGTGATGCCGTTAACCCGGACATTGCCGAAATGTTCGCTGGCCGGATTCACGGAAGCGATGGCGCGAATCTGCGGCATGAACTCTCCGATTTCGGCTGTGTCGTCGGTGACTCGCTCCGCCGTGATTTCGGTCAGGCCAAGCTCGGTGCCGGAGTCGACCATTCCCGGATAGACGCGAAGCCCTTTCGCCTCCAGGATCTTCGCTCCCTTCGGCACTACCAGTTTCGGGCCGATATCGGCGATCTTACCGTCCTGCACGAGCACGGACGTGTCCTTCATTTCCGGGCCGGTGACGGGAAACACGTCGGCATTGTGGATGAAGATAGTTTGCGCGCAGGCCGGGACGACAAAGGTCAGCAGAGCAGTCAAAAGCCTGTTCACGGGTTCACCTGCCCTCTCCCACCGCCCGCGGCGGGCCGCGCCGCCGCAGCCTTTTCCTTCTCGATGAGCTTCATCATCTCCGCCGTTTTCGCTTCCTGTCCCGCGATTTCCTTGTCGCGGTCGAAATAGAGCTTGCCGTCGATCAGAACCTTCTGCACCCTGGCATAATCCGACAGCGGAAACTTATCGTAGACGACGAGATCCGCGTCTTTGCCGGTTTCGATCGAACCGACCTGCTTGTCGATGCCCAGCTGTTTCGCCGGGTTCAGCGTCACCATGGCGAGCGCTTCATCGGCCGTGAGTCCGCCATACTTCATCGCCTTGCCCGCCTCGCTGTTCAAATGGCGCATCAGCTCGGGATCGTCGCTGTTGAGGCTGACGACGACGCCCTTCTTCTGCATGATGGCGGCGTTGTACGGGATGGCGTCCCGGACTTCTTCCTTGTAGTCGTACCAGTCGCTGAAGGTGGAAGCGCCCGCGTCGTGGTCGGCAATCTCTTTGGCGACTTTGTAGCCTTCGAGCACATGCTGGAGCGTGCGAACCTTGAAACCGTAATCGTCGGCGATGCGCAGGATCATCAGAATCTCGTCCGCCAGATAGCTGTGCACGTGGACGTAACGCTTTCCCTCCAGCACTTCTTTGAGAGGCTCAAGACGCAGATCTTTGCGGGGCGGAATGGGATGCTCGCCCTTCGCGACGGCGGCATCGTAAGCGTCCCAGTCGGACTTATAAGCTTTGGCATCGTTGAAGGCCTCGCGGATCACGTCCTCGACGCCCATGCGCGTCGCCGGATATCGGGCTGTGGTCGCGGCGTTCGCGCCTAACCCGCCCGCCGGGTTGCCCGCGCGCTTGGGATTTTCGCCGAGCGCGAACTTGATGCCGGGTACCGCGCCTTCGAATATCAGGCCGTGGGCATCGGCGCCCCAACGCATTTTCAGCACGAGCGTCTGGCCGCCGATCGGGTTGGCCGAACCGTGCAGGATGTTTGCCGTGGTGACGCCGCCCGCCATGGCGCGGTAGATGGCGATATCTTCCGGATTGATCACGTCGCGCACATCCACCATCGAAGAAACCGCAACACTTCCCTCATTAACGTTTTCGATCGCGATGTGGGAATGGCAATCGATAATCCCCGGTGTTACGAACGCGCCTGTGGCATCGATCACGGTTGCTCCGACGGGCGCGGTGACATTCGGGCCTGCTTCCAGAATCTTGCCGTCTTTGACGACGACCGAGCCAACGAAGGTGCCTTTGGCCACGGTCATAATCGTGCCGTTGCGGATGACGTACGTTTGCGCGTAAACCGGCGCGCCCGCTAAAAGGCACGTTATTAAGGCCATGCACTGAATGCGCATCAGTTCCCTCCTCTGCCTCCTCTGCCGCCGGCTCCGGTTGCGGGCACAGGCTCGGGCTCATATTTCCGGCCGTCCACAATAATCATCTGGACGGTGGTAGCGTCGTCGAACAGATCGCCCTTCGTGACTACGAGATTGGCGATCTTGCCCTTTTCGATACTGCCGGTGCGGTCGGCGACGCCGTAGATTTCGGCGGGTGAAAGCGTCAGCGCGCGCAACGCCGCTTCTTTCGACAGCCCCGCGTCAATGGCTTTCTTCACGGCGCGTTGAAAATCGCGCGGCTGTTCGATGCCATCGGAATAAAGCGCGAACTTCGCGCCGGCCTTTTCGAGCGCGGCCGGAGCCGACGGCGCTTTGTCGCGCTGCTCCAGCGCACGCAGCGTACCCGGTTCGTCGGGATCGGAATCGGCGACCCGCACCGGAAACTTCAGGCTGACGAGCAGCGGCGTGTTGTATTTCTTCAGGAGCTCGGCAACTTCCGGACGGTACGCTTCGAGCCCGCCATAGAGCACGGTGTTCTGTTTCAGTTCCGCCGCGAAACGCAGCATGCGGTCCACTTCCACCAGCCGGTTGGCCGGAAGAAGCAGGCGCTTCGAGGCCGCGATGCCTTCGAGGGCGCGATCGTACTCGGGCCGGGGCATTCCGCGCGGATCGCGCGCATACGCTGCTTTGACGGCCTGGTAGTGGTCGAGATCGAGATAGATCTGGCGGATATAGGAAATCACGCCCATGGTGGTGCCGGGAAAACCGGCCCCGCCGCCACCGCCGCCGCCCCTCCCTCCGCCCGTCATCGCGGCGTACTGTCCGATTGGCGATGCCACCACCATTTTCGCTGGCTTTTCGTCCGACAGCAGATCGACGATAGCTCCCTGGCCACCGAAGATGCCGCGCATGGGGAAGGTCGCCGTGGTGGTGATGCCGGCGCCGCGGACGGTTGCGATGCGCCGGTCGGTTGCCACGATTTCGTCGGCCGCGAGCGCCCAGCTTGTGGTGCGCGGTCTGTCTTCCGGGCCCATCGACCGGGTTACGGCGGCAGCGGTATCGGTTGGCGTCACAGCCGGCGTGGCTGCGGCTCCACGGCCACCGGCTGGAGCGGCGGCCGTGGCGAGGCTCGGTATACCTACGGTGGTGAGCGAGTCGATCAATCCCGGATAAACAGTCAGCCCATCGCCTTCCACTATCCATGCGTCAGGCGGAACCGTAATGCCGTCGCCGACGGCTTCGATCAGGCCTTTGCGGATGACGACTGTGCCTTTGGCGATGACCGGTCCACTGACGGTCACGATCCGCGCATTGCGAATCGCCATGGCGCCCGGATCGTCCGCGAAGGCGCCAAGGCTTGTGAGTAACAGCGCCGCAACCGTTTGCCGCATAAGAGTTGGAAACCAGTCTACCACCCCCCCGCCGAGGTCGATCCGAAAAAGGAGTATACTGTGCGAAGGCCAGGGACCCAAAATGGCGCTTCCGGCCGACAAGGATGCCGACCTCACCATCGATCGGTGAACGGAGTTTATATGGAAACCACAAGAGTCGCGAGAATGATTCCACTGGTTCTTGTCTTAAGTCTCCTTTGTCATGCGCAATCGAACCCGGTGGCAGCGCCGGTGACAAGCCGGTTCGTCGGGACCTGGAAAGAAAACGAAGCAAGGCGTAAGCTTGGATCGGCGCCGCTGCTGAAGTTTCAGGAGAGCGCGGACGGTGGGTTGGAGGAACTCCGCGGCGGGTCTGCGCAGTCGGTGCAGCGAGTCCATCTCGATGGCAAGCCGTATGAAGTCGGCTCGGGAAACACGATCGTCTGGAAACAGACCGGACAAAACCAATTTGAACGGCAGTTTTATTCGGGAGGCCAGTTGGTAACTACCCGGCGACTCCGGATTTCAAACGGAGGCAAGACCCTGAACGAGGAGACTGAGCGGAGACAGCCGGATGGGAAGACATCTCTGATTACCGCGGTTTTCGCAAGAAGCCCGGGTACCGGATCGGGGTTAGCCGGAACCTGGAGCATCCAGTCGCTGCATAGCGATAACCCCGAATGGGTAACATTGGGCGTCGCGGGAGCGAACAGCCTGAAGTATGTGAACAGCCAGGGTGTGACCTATACGGCCGCGCTTGACAACAAGCCGGTTCCAGTGACGGGGCCAGGGGTCCTTGCTGGCAGCATGGTCGCTCTCATCAGGCTGCTCGACGATTACACGATCGCATCAACCTTGAGCCGGAACGGAGTCGTTACCGGCAACGGCACCATCATGGTCTCACCGGATGGTAAGGTTATGACCACAACCGTCAGGAATGTGGGGCCGACCGCGAACCCGGAGCCGTCTGTCAGGGTCTGGGAGAAACAATAGTCGGAAACGATTCCGGCATTGCGGGTTGGACGGGTTCGCCCGATTCCGGAATTCCTGTTAAGGCCGGTTGATTTCGTCGTACCGAGGATCTTCAAGGCCAAGAAAAATGCGAGCGATCTGGTCGCGGGCCGAAATCGTCGCTTCGGGATCGTGTCGCGCGCTTTTGTCGTCGGGATATACCGCGGAATTTCGCCTTCTATAAGGAACAAGCGCACGGCTTGGCGGCGTCGCATGGCCGGGCGGGTGTTCCTGAATTGTTTGGCGCGCGCGTGTCTCGCCTCGCAGCTTCGCGTCAATTCGTGCCGGCCCGGCGCCTGTCCTCCGGCGCACTTCTCCGCTGCATCGCAATGGCTATAATGAAAAACATTCCGCGCGCCGGATAGAGTTGGCCGAGAACACGGCAATGGTTTCCAGGGCGATCGCGCGGGCTGCCGTCTTAATGAACAACAATTCAGGCAAGAAATCGCACGGCAAGCCCACGATCGCCACAGTGGCGCAGCGCGCGGGCGTGGCGGTGAGCACCGTTTCGCGTTTTCTGAATGGCCACTACGTCAGCAAAGAAGCGAGGGCGCGCCTCACGGAGGTGATCGAGGAACTCGGCTACGTGCGCTCCTGGACGGCGCGGAACCTGAGCCTTGGCCTGCGCGGCTGCGTCGGCGTAGTGGTCGATTCGAGCCAGGATTTGTGGTTCACCCAGTTGCTGGCGGGAATCGAGGAGGAGCTTTCCACGCGCGATACCAGCCTGATGCTGGCTAGCCTGGAACTGAGCGGACGGTACGACCCGAGGATTGTGCAACAGTGGGTGCGGGAACGGCGCGTGGACGGCGTGATTCTGGTGAAATCGCAGCGACGCGACCGGCCCCTGATTCACGAATGCACCGAGGCGAAGCTGCCCACCGTTATGGTGGCGCCGGACGAAGCGGTCGCGCACGTTCATGTGGTGCGATGCGACAACCGGGCGGCGGGCGCTACGGTCGCGCACCACCTGGCAAACCTGGGGCACAAACGGATTGCTTTTGCGGGTGGGCCGGAACATTCCGTGGATACGAGGCAGCGGCTGAATGGACTGCGCGAGGGTCTGGAAGAACGCGGCGTTCGGCTCGACCCGAAGCGCGTATCGTTCTGCGCCAGTTACGAGGCCGACGCCGGGTGCCAGTTCGCGAGCGAAATCCTGAAAGCGCCGTTGGATTTTACCGCGCTGGTTACGGGGAACGACGCGCTGGCGCTGGGCTTTATGCGTATCGCGCAACAGCACGGAATCCGCATTCCGGAGCGGGTGTCGGTGGCCGGCTTCGACGATATTCCCGAAGGCGCTCTGCTTTGGCCCGGGCTGACCACCATCGCTCAGCCCACGCGCGAGATGGGCCGGGCGGCTTGCCAGAAGTTGTTTGAAGCGATAGCTGAGCCGGGCGAGCAACAGGTGCTGGTTTATCCGGTCGATCTGGTGGTGCGAGAGAGTACGGCGAGGCCGGTGAAGCCGTAGAGGAGGCTGTTCGGCTTACTCCGCCGGCACCTGCCTCAGCGAGTCCCGTCCTGCACTTCGCTGAGGCGTTTGTAGTAGGCGGCTACGGCCTTTTCGTAGCCAACGGGCACCGGTCCCGTCCGCACGTCTTTTATCGGGCCGACGGGTTGAGGGCGGCTGTTATTGGCGGTCGGCACTTCAATCTCATACTGGTCGCTGATCCGGACCAACTCGCCGCCGTACCGGACGCTGACGTGATATGAGCCATCCCTCAGCACCCGCAGGCTCGCCGATGCCCGGTTGTCGCCAGACGGTGCCAAGACAACTGAGTCGCCTGGGTCCAGAGAAAGTTCGCCGGGGATCATTGGGCGATCTGTCTCAATATCCAGTTTCGCCACAGTCCCGATCGGCGCGATGATATCGCCACCATGGCTTCCCGCGCTCCGGGCAGGCGCCTGAACCGGCTTGCCTGACGGATAAAAATAAGAAACGGCGATGTGCCGCACCCGCGGAATGTCGGCCACGCTTACCGACGAATTCGAAGATCTGATACCTTCCGCCTTCACGTAGAATTCCGCGCCCTCCGACAAATGAGGGAACTCAAAGACAAACTCCGAGTTGTCGGGTCCTTGTAGCATTGGCATCGCTTTCCATTCTTTCGAACTGGCGTAGCGCACGAAGAGATCGGCCTTCCTCGCCGTAAAGTTATTCAGGTGGGCGGAGACGGTTACAGCAGACGCGCGCATCACTGTTTTTCGGACCCGTTGCAGGTCGATGGCGAACTCCCGGTCGCCTGTCCACAACGCTCGTGCTTCATTCGCGAGGGACCCCGGCATCCGGCCGGGTGACGACAAAATCAGCCAGGCCAACAGGAGTCCAATAGCGGCTGCCACGGATGCGATAGTCAAAATCGTCCGGAGTCCGACAAGGTCTTGCGGGCGGACTCTAAGAGCGATCGCGAGCGTATCCTCCGCGACCAGCGGGAGAAAAGGCTCCTGCGCCTGTTCAGGTGGGAGTTCGGTCAGCGTGAGCAGCCTTTGCTTGAACTGTGGAAACTTACTTTCCACTTTTCGTGCGACTTGCATGGGGCTTAAACGCACGAATGGGATTGAGAACGCGCATATCGCAGACGTTCCAATACATACGAACAGAGCTACGCGGAAAGACAGCAACAATGTGGGCGAAGGCGCCATTCGCGTCAGTGCCCAAGCAAGGCCGATAGTCATCGTCAACGCGAAGACGAAGACTGCGGCAATGCTTCTGACGGAAGCGTACAATCGCAGACGCCGAGCCATGCTTTGCCGGTACTTCACCACGCTGACGAGAGGATCTTCCATTTGAACGAACAACGCCGGATTCGTCTATTGTGTCATTGTTGTTAAAGTTGGGAATAGGCACATCCCGGGTCCTTCGCGTGCTTCGGCTCCGCAGGAGCGGCTGGGCAAGGGCTATCCCAGCGCTGTAGCCAGTATCTTCTGGCGCACTTCGTCCCGGACCTCACACGCCAACGCCAGCGCTCTCCGAGCATCGCTCGACCGCGGCTCACGTCAATCGTCGGCATACCGCACATCGACGGAATACGGATTCAGTTCAACGAGGTCTTCCGTTCGCAGGCACAGCAGGTGCTCCACCGGGAGCAGTGAAACGAGCGCTTTCAAATCGTGAGTTCGTGGTGTCTGAATGCCAAGGTAAGTAAGAAGGCATTTGAGGTATTTTTCGGCGGCCTGTTGACAGTGAAAACAAACCATATCGAACGGGCACCCTTCTTCAATCGCCATAATCCGGTTGGCTGCTTCGATGTCATTTTCGGCCTTGCGAACCCACTGGCGGAGAATCTCAACAACCTCAGGCCGCGCGCTCATACAGAATCCTGCCTTCACGGGCGGCTGGCCAGTACACGGTGTTTACAACGTCTTTGTAGCGTTCGAAGCGTGAAGTCGTAGAAACTACAATGTCCGCGGGACAGGCGAAATCAACGAGGGACGCGTGGAGCTCCGCCGCTCGCTGGTTTGGGTCGGCGACATCGGAAAACAGGACCAGCAGATCAATGTCGCTTTCCGGATCGGCATCGCCCCTGGCCAACGAACCGAAGAGGATGATCTTATCCGGGGAGAACCGCTCGGCGATCCGCCGAATCAGGCCGTCCGGAACGCCAGCGATGTCGGCGAGACTCATCAAGCCGATCATAACAGCGAAGGCATTGCTGCGGGGATGCTGTGGCAGGTCGCCGGTGGCACCAACTTCCGGGTAGTGGGTCTACTGATCCCTACCACGAAGCCGGTACAATTTTTGCGATTGGATGGCCTTGCGGCAGTCCAATATGGATGGTATGATGGCTGACATGCAGTTCCGGCCAGATCTCGATACCGCGTCGGATATTCCGCTTTATCGCCAATTAGGCGATTATGTGCAACGCCTGATCGCTGGCGGGGATCTGCGGCCCGGCGACCGGTTGCCTCCCACGCGTGAATTGGCTGGCCAGATTGGACTGAACCGCACTACGGTTTCCGCCGCGTACGAATGGCTGGAATCGGAAGGCCTGATCCAGGGCGCAGTGGGCCGGGGCAGCTTCGTCTTGGGGAATTCATTGCGGCCCCCAGGTGCAGCGCGCGAAATCGATTGGTCGCGATCGCTCACGCCTTCGATGTTCCCTTCTTCCGGCTCTCCGGCCTCGAACGTAATCGACTTTTCCAGTTCCCGGCCGTCCGAGCAATTGTTTCCGCTTGAGGAATTTCGCGAATGTTGCGCGGAAGTGCTCTCGCACCCGAGACTACAGTCGCTTCTGCAGCTGGGTTCGCCGCTCGGCCACGCGCCGCTGCGCGCCTGGCTGCTTGCCCGCTCCAGACAGCAAAACGTTGCCGGCGACGACGACGACATCCTGATCACAAACGGCTGCCAGCAGGCGGTCGACATTCTGCGGCGCGCGCTGACGCAACCGGGAACCAGAGTGGCGATCGAGGAACCGGTTTACCCTGGTTTGCGCAACCTCTTTCTCGACGCGGGCGCGGAGTTGATCGGCGTGCCGGTTGGCGACGAAGGGATGGATCTGATTGCCCTGCGCAAGGCTTTGGATGCGGGCGCGAAGGTCGTGGTGGTCACACCTTCGTTTCAGAATCCAACAGGCGCAACAATTCCCGCGGCAGCGCGCGCGGCCCTGATAGCGATGACCCGGTCCTCGGGCGCGGTCGTCATCGAAAACGATATTTACAGCGACCTGGTTTACGCGGGCGGTAATCTGCCGCGGTTGAAATCGCTCGACCGGAACGTCATCCTGCTTGGCAGTTTTTCCAAGATCGCCTTTCCGGGCATTCGCGTGGGCTGGATCGTGGCGCCGAAACCAGTAATCGCGCGCGCCGCCGAACTGAAGCAGCTGACCGATCTGCACACGGACCAACTCTCGCAGGCGTTTCTGCTCCATTTCGCGGAGTCCGGCCGTCTGGCGCGGCATGAGTCCATCGTGATTGCGGCCGGCCGCGAGAAACTCCGCGCCGTCGAATCCGCGTGCGAAAAGCATCTTGGCATGTGCCGTTACTCGGTGCCCGATGGCGGCATGAATATGTGGATCGATTTACCCGCCGGAATGGACGCCGTTGCGCTGCGCGGACTGGCGCGGCAGGCCGGCGTCGATTATCTGCCCGGCCGTTATTTTTCCGTTTCGCGCTCGCTCGATGGCGGGCTGCGGCTGAGCTTCGCGGGCCTGACCCCCGCCGATATTCGCCGCGGCATCGCAATCCTTGGCGGCGTGATCGACAATGCGGCGACATCACGTGAAGACGCGTCCAGGCCGACGCTGGCATTCGTTTAGAGAAATCACACACAGAGAGAATGAAGGAGATAAGAAGATGCAGTTTACCGAAGACTTCCGACTGAAGGTCGGTTTGGCCGAAATGCTCAAGGGCGGCGTGATCATGGACGT
>PLEX01000027.1 GCA_003136575.1 Bryobacterales bacterium
GTCAGCGCACCCTTAATGCCGGCGCTGTCGCCATTTACACCGGTCATCACCAATGTGCCGGGAGCTTCCGCCGCAACCGTCGCCTTCTGCGGCGTATTCATCCCGGCCGCGAAAGAAATCTTCCCGCTCTGGCTGGCCGTTAGCCGAACCACAATCACCTGATCGACGGGGCTTGAAAACACCTCGCGGGTGTAATGAACGCCGCCGGCGGTGTACTCGACCCGCGCGACCGCCGTATCGAGATTCAGATCCCGCCGGTAATTTTCAACCGCCGTTGCAGCCGGGAACGTGAGTTGCAGATTGCCGATCGTCTCGTACGGCATCTGAGTCAACGGTTTCGCCAGCACCTTATCGGTAACGAGCTTCGCGCCTTCCACGTACTTGCCTTCGAACAGGAGGCGTCGCACCTCGGGCAGAGCCTCGCGCGCGTCGGGATTGACGGGGTCGTACGGACCGCCGGCCCAAAGCGTGTCTTCGTTCAACTGGAGCCGTTCGTTGACGACCCCGCCGAAGACCATCGCGCCGAGACGGCCATTGCCTACAGGCAGTGCCTTCACCCATTCAGCCGTCGCGGCGGCAATCGCGGGAGCGCCAACGGGCTGGACATAGGGATGGTCGGACGCCGGTTGACGGTACCAGAGGCTGAGAGGCTCGTCGGGAGCCTGCGCTTCGCCGGTAAACTGCACGGAAGCTGACGGCGTAGCCGCCGCGGGCGGGTTCTGTGCGTGAGCGATCCGATCACGGAGAACGCCGAGACCGCCCTGGCCAATCCACAACGCCGCGGACAGTCCCGCGCCAATTGCGGCGACGTAATAAGAACCTTTTACTCTCGAAACGGGCATGTGCTGGTCTCCGGGTCGGCGTCGGGCGAATGCGGCCCGCGCGCGAACACTGACCATTCTATCGCCGGGCTTCGGCAACGGCGCACGCGGTGGAAGACATCATCGAGGCGCCAACACGATTCATCGCGTCGGATTAGGCTCGGATTGATCGGCGGTTCGATCACTGGCTTCGGCGATGGAGTGGATGACGAGGCACGCGCGCCGTCATGCGCGAAATCGGACGGGCTCGAATCGGCTGGTTGTTCGGCGTTCTGCCGCGGCGAGAACATGATGCCCAGTCCGGTGAGCCGTCAGAACAACCAGCGCGGGAACGTAATGTTCTTCACCGAATTCGGGAGCGGGCCGGGAACGAATCATAATCATCGGGCAATCGTTAGTCATGATCGAGAATCGATACCTCTTAGCCATCCCAGTTGGGTCGCCGCAAGTCCGTGAATCGCTGTGACGCCCCCGATCTGCGAGAGGAATTTCCTTCGCCTCGGAGACGTATGGCAGACAGAAGGCGCGTTCCCGGCGCATATCGGCCCGACATTGACGGGCTCCGCGCAGTTGCGGTTATTTCGGTCATAGTCTTTCACGCCTTCCCGAAGCTCCTGGGCGGAGGATTTGTCGGCGTCGACGTGTTTTTTGTCATTTCGGGATTTCTGATTTCCGGAATCGTTCTGAATGGTCTGAACGGCGGCACTTTCACTTTCGGGGAGTTTTACCGGAGGCGCATCCGCCGGATATTTCCCGCACTGACGATCGTCCTTACAGCCTTTCTCGCTCTTGGCTGGTTCGTCATGCTGCCGGACGAATACAGGCAACTCGGCAAGCACGCCGCCGCGAGTGCGGGATTTGTGTCCAATATCGTGCTTTGGAAAGAAGCCGGCTACTTCGATACCGTCAGCACCCGCAAACCGCTCCTTCATCTTTGGTCGCTTGGCATCGAAGAGCAGTTCTACCTGGCGTGGCCTCTCTGTCTCGTTCTTCTCCATAAGCGGGTGCGAAGCCTGCTTCCGGGCGTAACAATTCTGGCCGTTCTTTCGTTCGCCCTCAACATCGCGCTGATGGGAAATCCCAGCACATCGTTCTACCTGCCGTTCACGCGTTTCTGGGAGCTGCTGCTTGGCTGCATTCTCGCGCTGACGGGAAGCTCGGAAAGCGGGTTTGCCGGGATTCGGCTGATCCGCCATTCGGTCGACGGAAATCCAGGGCTCCGAAACGCATTTGCCGCCGCCGGGGCCTCGCTCATGCTGGTCGCATTTCTGCTGCTTGCCGACGAACGCCGTTTTCCGGGCTGGTGGGCGCTGCTGCCGACGTCCGGCGCCGCGTCGTTGATTCTCGCGGGACCCCGCGCCTGGATAAACGACAGGGTTCTTTCCGCGCCTTCGCTTGTATTTGTGGGACTCATCAGCTACCCGCTCTACTTGTGGCATTGGCCTCTGTTATCCTTTGCCCGGATCCTGGGCGTCGATTCCGCGGGAATGAAACTGGCGTTGATAGGGCTCAGCGCGATTCTTTCATGGGTTACCTGGAAGTACATTGAGACGAACGTGCGGCGACGGCGGCTTCGTAACGATATCGCGATTCTCACGGCAGGCCTCGCGCTGACGGGAATGCTCGGCGTCGATATATTTGCCACCCAGGGCATCGCCGGACGGCGTGACGCAATGGCTGCTTCCGCCGCTCTCGCNNGTTTGCTCCGTCCGGCCCCGAACGTTCGACATCTGTAGCCAGTCGATTCCGGGTAAGCCGCAGGCCGTGGTATTCGGAGACAGCCACGCGGACATGCTCCTGGCGGGACTCGCCACCGCGGACCCGGGTCGCGTGTGGCTGGCAGCCGGGAGCAACGGATGCCCACCCGTACTCGGCATCGTCGCCGATAACGCGTTCGGCGTTCGTTGCGACAGGGCACGGGAAATCATCGACTACCTGAACGCTCCCGGCGCGCCTCGTCTGGTGGTCCTGTCGTTCTTCGGATATTACGCGGAGACAACCGATTTTGCGGCGGATCATATCGGGAGCGCCTTCGGCCCCTCGCATTTCCGTTTGCTCAGCGGCCCTCCCGGGCGCTCGAAGCGGGATTCGCTTGCAATTGGTCTCGGCAACACGATTTCAATGCTGGTCGCACAGAGCAAGAAGATCATTCTGGCGATGGACGTCCCCGAGTTGCCGTTTCTTCCCGGGGATTGCTTGAGACGTCCGTTCGGCAGGCCGGTAGATTGCCACGTGGACCGGTCGGTCATCGACCGGAGGCAACAGGGAATGCGCGAAATTGCGAGCCGACTTCATCGGGAGTTCCCTGAAATGGGTGTCTTCGACCCGCTGCCCGTCCTGAGCGACGACCGTGGATTCGACCCGGTGCACGAAGACTACTCACTCTACCGGGACAGTCATCACCTGAGCGTCAAGGGGAGCGAAAAAGTCGCGAGGGCTCTCGTCGACATGATTAACACGTCGGAGGATTCCGCGGCGGAGCCGTGATTCGCCCGGGCTAAGGGAAAGCTCGCAGTTGCGTGGCGGCAACCGACGGACGGCGCGCTGCTCCGACCCCGGGCATCACGCATCTGCTGCGGGGCAAGTCGTCTCCCCAAGCCCGACTTGTTAACGATAGGATGGATGCGTGTATCATTGGCCGGGCAAACAACCGTCGGGGCCGGGCAAGCAACCGTCGGGGCCGGGCAAACAGCAGCGGGGCGAACAGCGCCGTCGCGGATCGGTCGCTGCAATGGCGCTTGCGGTGCTTTCGGCGGCATGCGCAGCCAGCGCCGCCGTCACCGTTTCCGNNGTGGCGGATGAAACAGGCAATCCGATCGCGGGTGCGCGTGTCAGCGTTATAGCGCCTGGCGTGGAGAGACGCCCAATAGCGGCCGTCACCAGCGCCGCGGCGGGAGCGTTCCGGTTCGACCTGCCCGCGGCGGGNNGAGTACCAGCTACGCGTCCAGCGTGAAGGCTTTTTCCTTCTGGTCAACCAGCACACGTATCTGGAGCCTTCCGTCCCGCTCGATATCCATCTGGTTCACCTCAAGGAACTGGCTGAATCGATTGACGTTCCCTATTCCCCACCTGTCGTCGATCCGGAACAGACGGCGGAAGTGAAGCATCTGGACGGCCAGGCGATTCTCAATCT
>PLEX01000114.1:0-203 GCA_003136575.1 Bryobacterales bacterium
TCGCTCGACGGCAAGTCCTGGGGCGCTCCGATCGCCGAAGGTCAGGGTCAGAGCAATACAGTGGTAATCGATTTCAAGGCGGTGAAGACGAAGTTTGTCCGCGTCACCCAAACCGCCGCGACCGAGAATCTGCCCGCGTGGACCATCCAAAAGGTGCAGCTGTTCCAGGCGCCCGCGCCGGTTATGGTGACATCAACCGCGAA
>PLEX01000114.1:234-629 GCA_003136575.1 Bryobacterales bacterium
GATGGCTACGTAAACGAGTCGCTCGACGGCATCTTCATCCCGCCGATGCCGGATGCGCCGTTCACATGCATGCTCGATACAGAGTGGGTGCGAACCATGGGTGATGGTGGCAGGCTGACGGCGGTCAACCGCCGAAGGATCGCCAGACAAAGCAGCGGCCGCTTTTACCAGGAGCGCTGGACGCTGGTCGCAAAGAACGGCCCGGCCCGGTCGCAGTTGTCGCATATACAAATCGCCGATCCGATCGGGCACACGCTTTACACCTGTGCGATGGGTACGAACGTTTGCAGGATAACCGCCTATGGCGGGAGCACGTCGACGAATTATAAACCGGTTGAGCAGCCGACCGGACTGTCGCCGGGCGGGCAGGGATCGGCGATGAACGAACCGCTGGG
>PLEX01000114.1:686-20454 GCA_003136575.1 Bryobacterales bacterium
AAAGACGACCGTGTCACGCCCGGGCAATGAAGCCCGCCCCTTAGTTCTCCGTCGGAGTTCTGTCTGCCTTATCGACGAACAGCTTCTCGACCGGAGCGGTCGTACGCTCCAGCCGCAGCCCCTGCTTTTCGAGAGACGTGGACACGGACGGCAGCGTCATATCCGCGTCAAAACTGCGATCCAGCCACACGTGCCATTCTCCCTCAATCCCGGTCCGATCCACTATCTGAACAAGCGATCCGGCGCCTGGCATGAAACCGCCCTCGCCGGTCGAAAGCGTGGTCGTCAGCATTTCCGCCAGCTTCGGCATGGCGATCCTGTAGTACTCGTTGTGAGTTCCAGGCGATTCGCCGCGCCACGTCTCCGTCAGCAGTGGCCCCCACGCGGAGTGGGTCATCATCGTAACATTCATCGTAAGACCGCCGACGTCTTTCGAGCTTCGGCAAATCTCGTTGCCGGCCGGGTTCACCATATTCGGCTCGGCCCAATTCTCGCAGGCGGAACGGTCGAGATCGCCCGGTTGCTTCAGCTTGGGGCCGTTCTTCGCGCTCACCAGCGCATAACCCGCTTGCTCGACGGTGGCGCGGTGCACCACCAGATGAAACCGTTCTTCGAGAAGGTTCCTGAGCATTTCCGGAATCTGTTCCCTCGTCGATCCTTGCGGCATGATGGCGTGAATGACGAATCTCGTGTCGGCCTGATTCACCCAGTCCGGCGCAACAAGAAGGCGCGCGTCGACTTGGTAAGCGCTGCTGATCAGGGCTTTCAAAGGCGCGCCCCAGTTATCGTAATGGACACCCGAAATGCAGACCATGCAAAAGCTCTTCGCCTGACCTGCACGGTACGCAACCCACGAGGGATTCTGATCCATCCCGGCATTGGGGCCGCCGGGCGGCGCGGGCCTGATGGACGCAACTTCAAACTTCAGCTCACTTGGCGATGTCTGGGCAAACTCTGTAGATCGGAGAAGAACGGTTACCGCAATAACCGCAGTCGACCTCATCGTGGTTGTCAGGGGCACGATGAAATATTACTACTTTTTCAACGCGCGCGGAGACCCCACTGATAGGTCATCGCTGGCTTGCGAAGATCGTATCCAGCGCCTGATAACGCGCCCGATCAGGCTCCGGTTCCGACTTCGAGACCGCATCGATATGCATTCGCGCGTAATTGGATTTTGGCGTATACGCGGGCCATTCCGGCAGACCCGCGCCGTTCGGATTGAACGTCTTGATGAAGTTCGCGAAGTAGCCCTGCATGGTCTCCGACACTTTGTGATCGTCGGCATCCCACGCGTATCGGTTGTCGAGATCGAGATTCCCCATCGCATACTGAATCTCCGCCGAATGCGCCGCGCCGCGCGCTACCGCTGCCGGCCCGCCACGACCACCGCCTCGTCCACCGCCGCTCGCTCCCATGGCCCCCTGCCCTGCGCCTCTGCCCGCGCCACCGCCACGACCGGCGTTCGCGGTCTCGCCAGGCATGCCGAGATACCGAGGACGAATCCTCGCGTAATAGTAACGATAAACCGGCTTGCCGCCGTTCTTCATCTGCAGTTCGGTCCACTTCCATGTGCCATGCGCGATAAACCTCGCACTGGCCAGATCTGTGGCGGCCTGGATCACTTCGTCGGGCGTCGTCGGCGCATAAACTTTCAGGACCTTATCCGCGTCATTGGGATATAGCCGTCGAATCGCCGCCGCGAAATTCTCGACCGTCGGTTCGGCTTGGCCAAGAACGCTATTTGCGCCCTGCTCGGCCGAGTTCGTTCCGGCCAGCAGCGGAATTTTGGCCTGCTCTCCCGCTTCAAAGATCTGCCCCAGCGTCTTCGGCAGGAAGTAGCCGTCCAGATTCACGCTGAAGGAAAGCGGCGGCGCGGGTGGAGTCGCAGGCGCACCATTCGCGCCGGGCGCGCCGCGGCCTCCCCTGCCGCCGGCCGGAGCGGTAAGCTCCATGATCTTGTCCGCGGATAATGCGCGCAGGGCCCCAATCGATGTGGCCCCGGCCCTTTCCCCGAACGTCACGCCGTCTTTTTCCGTATCCGCGAGCGCCTTCGGCGGCAGTGTCGAAATCAGCGCGCCGCTTTCGCCGAGCGCCGCCGCCATCAGATTCTTCGACACCGGCGACGCCATCAGCGCGCTGACGGAAATCGATCCGGCCGATTCGCCCGCCACCGTAACATGCTTCGGATCGCCGCCGAACGCCGCGATGTTCTTCTGCACCCATTCGAGCGCGGCCACCTGGTCGAGCATCCCGTAATTGCCCGAAGCATGGTGGACGGACTTCTTTGTAAGCTCCGGATGCGAGAAGAAACCGAAGATGCCAAGACGATAGTTGACCGTCACCGCGACGATGCCCTTGCGCGCCATACTCTCTCCGTCATAGCGATACTCGGAGCCATCGCCGTTCTGGAATCCGCCGCCGAAAATATAGACCAGCACCGGCAGTTTCCCGCTGCCGGGTTTCGCCGGCGTCCAGACATTCAGATAGAGACAGTCTTCGCTCGGCCCGCCGCTGCGGAACCAATAGTCGCCGCCGCTTCGCTGCATGCAGCGCGCGCCGAACTGATCGGCATTGCGCACGTCGGTCCAGTTCTGAACCGGCTGAGGCTCTTTCCATCGCAGGTCGCCGGCCGGCGGCGCAGCGAACGGGATTCCTTTGAAACTGCGAACACCGTCCTTCGGCGGCGCGGTGGATTCGAGCACGCCGTTCGCGGTCTTTACGCGGTCGGCGGCGAATGCCGCTCCAGCGGCCAGGAGGCACAGAAAAATGGTTTGGTTGTATCGCTTCATGGGGATCGTCTTCCGCCCCCGATACTAACATAAGCAGCAAAAAACCGCGCCCGCGCTGGAATAAATCGCCACGCGCTCCGGTATAGCAAACCGGAGCGCATCTTGAAAAACACAATAACTCACGATCACCAGAACGACGGCATCGACCGGCGTGGATTTCTTCAGTGCATGGCATGGGCCGGCTCGGGCGTGGTTTGGACCATCGGCGCGGGAACGGCCAGTTCTCGCGTCATGGGGCAACAACCGCCCACCGAAAACGGAGCGTTCAGCTTTGTCCAGATCAGCGACAGCCACATGGGTTTCAACAAGCCCGCCAATACCGACGTCACCGCCACTCTCACCGAGGCTGTCGACAGAATCAACGCTTTGCCCAATGTGCCGGATTTCGTTATTCACACCGGCGACCTGACGCATTCCTCCAAACCGGAAGAGTTCGACACACTCGATCAGGTGATGCGCGGCGCAAAGCCGAAACAGATCTTCTACGTGCCGGGAGAACATGATAATTCGGTGGACGACGGCAAACTCTATCTGGAGCGCTACGGGAAGGGTACAAAGGGGACCGGTTGGTACAGCTTCAACCACAAGGGCGTTCATTTCGTCGGACTGGTAAATTCAGCCGCGCTCGAAGGAATGGGAAATCTGGGCGCTGCGCAGATCGAATGGCTGAACTCGGATCTGGCGGGAGTTTCTGCAAGCACGCCGCTGGTTGTATTCGCGCATCTGCCTCTCTGGACCATCTACCCGGAATGGGGCTGGGGCACGCGCGACAGCGAGCAGGCGCTCACATCGATGAGGCGCTTCGGATCCGTTACCGTGCTGAACGGGCACATCCATCAGGTCATGCAGAAGGTGGAGGGAAATCTCGCCTTTCACACTGCAATGTCGACAGCGTTTCCGCAACCCTCGCCGGGGGCCGCGCCCGCTCCGGGACCAATGAAAGTTCCCGCCGGGCAACTGCGCTCCGTGCTCGGGATACGAGATGTCAGTTTCGTGCAACAGGGCCGAAGCCTCGCGGTTGTCGACACACCACTCGACGGAGATGCCGCAAAATGATGCGGGTGGCGCTCGCGTTGGCGGCAGTAGCTCTGGCATTGGCGGCGCTCACGCCGGCCCAAACGGGCGATTCGGACGCCGGGAAAGAGCTGTTCGGCCGGCGCTGCGGCGGCTGTCACTCTATGGACCGCGTCATGGAAGGTCCGCCGCTTCGCGGCGTGTATGGCCGCCGCGCCGGATCCCTTCCCGGCTTTCAGTATTCGGACGCCCTGAAGGAAGCGAAGATCACGTGGAACGACGATCTTCTCGACAAATGGCTCATCGATACCAATGCGCTGGTTCCGAACAACGATATGGCATTCCGCGTACCGAGTCCGGACGAGAGGCGGGAAATCGTCGCTTATCTGAAATCGTTGTCGCAGTGAAAAACGGTTCGTGGGCGCGAGACGTGGGACAATTATCTGCGAATAGACTCGCGGCCCCACCCGCCGCGAGCCGCCTTCCATGAATGAGCCGGGAAAGCTGGAATTGTTCGAACAGACCATCGTTCCGCACCTGAACGCCGCTTACAATCTGGCGCGCTGGCTGATGCGCGACAGCGGCGACGCGGAGGACGCCGTGCACGAAGCATACCTGCGGGCGTTCCGTTTTTTCGACGGTTTCAAAGGTGGCGACGGCCGGGCATGGCTGCTCGCGGTGGTACGCAACACGTGTCTCACGTGGCTGGGGCGCAGGAGTGCGGCTGCCGTAAGCGTGGAATTCGACGAGCGGAAGCATCGCGGCGAGCGTGAACCGGAGGGCACCGAAGAAGCGCTCATCAGGGACGCGAAGCTCCGCGCGCTCCGCAATTGCATCGAGGCTTTGCCTGTCGAGTACCGCGAAGTGATCGTGATGCGGGAGATGGAAGAGTTGCCTTACCGTGAGATTGCGGAGGCCGCTTCCCTGCCCGTCGGCACTGTAATGTCTCGTCTCGCGCGCGGTCGCGCGCGTCTGCTGGAATGCATGGGGGTACGATGATCTCCTGTCGATCCGCGCTGTCGCTGATTGAACCGCTGCTCGACAGCGAACTCGACGCAGCCCGCAAGGCGGATGTGGAGGAACACCTACGCGAATGCCCGAACTGCTACGTCGTTTTCGAACGCCTGAAACGGTTGAACGAAGACCTGCGATCGCCCGGTCTGCGCTATGAGGCTCCGGAACGGCTTCGGAGCGAGGTCATGAGCGGTTTGAGGCAAGCTGCCGGCGTCGCCGCGACGCCGGCACCGATCCGAGTTTCACGCCGCTGGCCGGCGAACTCGTGGGCAATTGCGGCAACCGCGCTGCTGGCGTTTTCAGCTTGCTGGAACCTGGTTTTACTGCGGTCGCAGAAGAGCGCCGGAAACGACGTGACGCAGCAAGTAGTGGCGAGCCACGTCCGCTCGATGATCGGCGACCATCTGCTCGACATAAAGTCGACCGATCAGCACAACGTCAAGCCCTGGTTTGACGGCAAACTCGACTATGCGCCCGACGTGAGGGACTTTGCAGCTGACGGTTTTCCGCTGATTGGTGGCCGGGTCGATTACATCGACCGCAGATCCGTTGCGGCGTTGATTTACCGGCATCGCCAGCACGTGATCAATCTCTTCGTCTGGCCATCGAGCACGGCCGTTCGCGTTCCTGAAGCCGCCAGCGGATTCAGTCTTGTGGCGTGGAACAAGGCGGGGATGGCTTACTTCGCAATTTCGGATCTGAATCGGACCGAGTTGCTCCGATTCGCGGACTTATATCGCCGCTGAGCGGGAGCGGCGAACCTCGCCACCTCTGTTATGTTATTCACCGCGCGTGCGTCAACAATGTCGCCGGCTTCATCGTATCGATGAAGTAGAGCGCATCGAAGGGTTGATCGGGCCGGGCAATTCTCTCCACTTTGTATTTCGGAATCCGCATCGAAAGGCCTCCCTCGGGCAGCGACCGCGAAGATCGGTATCCCCGCAGAGGCAGCAAGGCCTCCGGCGTACCCAGGCGATGCAGACGCTCTTCGATACCGTCCGGCGGAGCCGGAGGCACCTCCGAAGGCCGGGTGCCGGCGAAGCCATCATAGCCCCGCCACGCCGTAAAACCGACTTTGTAAACTCTACGACCATACCAGGCGGCAAGCCAGGCTCCGGTTGTCTTCATTCCATCCGGCGCTGGCGTCAGGCTCACACTGTCAAAACCTTTTCCGTACCATGCATTCATGACATGGGCGTTGTGTGCCCAGACGATGATCTTACGGCGGGGCCAGGCCTCGTCTATCAGCCACCTCAGGTTTTCCGCGTTGATGCGGTCTCGGCGATTTTCGCGGGTCATGGCATACATTGCCCCTTCTTTGGCCGTGTGCCTGCCCTGGTCCTCCACGATATTGACGCCATAGCCTGCGAGGCTCGCTACGGCGCGGACCATGAATCCGCGGCGTCGGGTTGTTTCGGGAGAGCCGCCGCCCGCGGCACGCAGCAAGCCTTCCAGGGCGGCGGCCGCTTCATCGAGCCGAATGCTGTCTTCCACTACGGGCCGGATCGCTTCACCTTCGGCCTGTTCCCAGTCCCTGATCGCGGTGCCTCGCTCCGTTCCAGCGACGCCTGCGCGGGTCAGTTCGTCAATCTTAGCGGCCAGCGCGTCGGTATATCGCCAGAGACGTCCGAAGTACTCAAGCACCTTTTCGGAAAGCTCGGCCGCCTGCGGTCGCACGCTTAATTCCAGAGTGCTTATGAAGGCGCGTAACTCGCCGGAGAAATACTCAAGCGTTCCCTGCGCCGTGAGTTGCATGTCGAATCCGGCCATAGAGAGGGGCCTCGCACCGCCATGGCTCGCTCTGGCATAGGAGAACAAGGGTTCGCATTCCACGCTCGCCGACCAGATTTTGAGAATGCCGCGCTGAGCCGCCTCGACCGGATCGATGTCGTCACTCAACGCCGCCTCAGTCCGCTCGAGATCAATAATGCCGGATTCCCACGCAAGCACGTCGAACCCCGCCCGTTCGTGCAGGAGCCGAACGAAACGGACTTTAGCTGCAAAGGCCGCTCCGGCGCCGTGGCTGGGTTCGCCCAGCATCACGATCCTTGCGTCTCCGATCGCCGCGATCACCCGCGCGGCATCGCCCGCGCTCCATTCCGCGTTTGCGCCGCTTTCGATGCGAATGGCGCTCCGCTCGATCCATCGTTGGAGCCCATCATCGGCGGCAGGCCGGAAGGACGATTGCCCCCGGTCCGCGGTTGGCCCGAGGGCGGTCCCGAGGCACGCGACGCCCGCTCTAAGTGCCTGCCTGCGTGAAATCCGGCTCATCAACGCCATCAAGTGTCTCTTGTCCGGAACTCGCATGATCGATCCTGCGAAATCATCCGCAGCCTAAGGGCCCGGTAACAGTCGGAAACCATTGGACGCGTCCGATTCAAATCTGTTGGCCAGAGCGTTTCCGGCAAGGTCGCCAGCGCTCGGGCCGGGGAGCGCGGCTCATGCTTTTCCTCCGACGTGGGCCCTATTTGAGAACTTCCAACTCAAACTGATTCCCTTTCGGCTTCGCGATTCAATTTCCGTTCCGTTTGCCCGGCGGAAAATAATACAAATAAATCGACCGGCGAATCCGTTCGGTCGGCTCCACTCTTTCCGCCCATTTCGGTTGGCCCGTCAGCTTCCATTCGGTCACGCTGACGGCGTTCCAGCCGACGGGGGGCGTGTCTCCGTCTGGCATGAAATCGTAGGGCGGAAACGAATGCCCGTTGGCGATCATGTAACCTGAACTGGCAATTTTGAACGTCAGGCGCCGCACTCCCAGTTCCTGGAGCCGCAGAGCAAGCCCGCGCATTCCCTGATTCCAGTCAAGATCGGAATCCGCGAGGATTCTTTCCGGGTGGCGTCCGGCGAGTTCGTTGGTATAAGCGATGTAGTCCGGATGAACCAGCGCGCCGCTCGCGACTTGCCAAAGCAGCAGCATGGAACCGACAGCCACGAGCCATGCTTGTTTCGCCTGAAACATACGATCGAGCGCCACTCCGCCGCAAATCGCGAAACCCGTGTAAATTGGCAGGATGTGCCTGACGCCGATGTTGATGTGGCTGAACAGCCCGACCAGGAGCAAAGCCGCCACCATGGCCATAGGCATAGCGAGTGACCTCCCGTCGCGCCATCGAATGGCGAACAGAATTGCGGCCAAAACAAGGATCAGTGTCGCGAGCGGCGTCTTCACGCCAAGCACGACCGGATAGTAATACCAGAAGCCCGTCTGGCTTCGTTGCCCGAGCAGATAGGCGAGATGGCCCCCGTTGTTGTGGAGGAAAACATATCGTATTCCGGTAAAAAACGCGGGCGCCGGCAATCGGGCTTGCAGATAATCGACCGGACCGACGTCAAACCTGTAACCCGCCCACACCAGAAACGCGGCGACGGCGAGGCTCATCACCGCCCAGGGCACAAGTCCCGTGACGCGTCGAAGTTCCGCTTGGGTTCCCGGCCTGTCGCGGCACAGGCGAGTCAGGTACATCAACAACCACGCGGCGGGGAGAAAAGCAAGGGTGGAAAACTTGGAAAGCAGCGCAAGCCCCAGCAGCGCACCCAGCACGCAGGAACGCCCCCAGCCAGGTTTTTCCACCCAATAGAGCGAGGCAACCAGTGTTGCACTCGCAAAAGCCGTGAGCGCCATGTCGGTTGTTGCGAGGCCCGCGTGCGCCAGCACAGCCGGCATGGTCGTGAACAGCAGGACCGAGAGCACCGCTACGACTCCGCTGCCAACACGACGCCCCCAGCAGTAAACTGCAGCCGCGGCGACCCAGAAAAACGGCAGCATGAATAACCGGCTGTAGAACAACGCCTTGTTGTACCGCTTGTTCTGGCCGAGCAACAGAAAACCTTCCATGTACATGTCTTTGTTGCGTGTCCACCGGCTGCCGGTAAGATACAGGCCGAGCGCTCCGGCTACGCGGGCCAGCGGCGGGTGCTGGTCCTCGTAAGTGTAGGTTCCGTTTTGTATCCATTCAATGCCAGCGGCCAGATGCGCCGGCTCGTCGGTCGTGTGGCTCAGCACGCGATAGGTCGATACGATCCGCAGCGAAGCGATCAGCACCAGCGCCACGGCCACGCGCCCGGAGTTCCTCTCGATCCACGAGAATAGCCGCGCGACGGTCGGGAAACTCTGCATTCTGTCTCATGCCCTGTGGAGTAGGCCTTCGGCCTGCGCCTTTTCTGTGGGGCAGGCGGTTCCGCCTGCCGTGCTCGGTTCGAGCTATTTTCCTCGGCGGCCGGAAATCCCGGGCGGTTCCAGCAGTTCCGTCACTATCGTATCGGTACCGCCGACGCAAGCCGCGGCGCGCCCGCTGGCGCGGGAACACCCGCCGAGGCCTGATAGAATCCGGCGATGCCCACCGCCCCGCCCCTCGAATTCATCATGGAGGCCCGTGTCACCATCGCGCCGGCCCTCGACATCGGTGTCACGCCGCATGGCGAACGCCGAATCATCCCGATCACGGGCGGCACTTTCGGGGGGCCGGCTCTGCGCGGTCGCGTCATTCCAGGAGGCGCTGACTGGCAAATCATTCGCCCGGATCACGCCGCGGAACTCGAAGCGCGATACACGCTCGAAACCGAATCAGGAGCGCTGATTTACGTTCTCAATCGCGGCATCCGGCACGGTTCCCAGGAAGTCTTGCGAAAGCTGCGGGAGGGGATCGCTGTCGATAAGTCGGAATACTATTTCCGCACCTCGGCGGTCTTCGAAACTGCGGCGCCGGAACTGCAATGGCTGACGCGATCCGTGATCATAGGCGAGGCCGAGCGCTTTGCCGATCACGTCGCGATACGGTTCTGGCGTGTGGAGTGATTATTGAACGGTCTGCGCCAGGCTGGACTCGCCCCGGTGTGAAAGTCGGCATCAAGCCAATCGGTCGTACTCGGCGTGGGTTCCGATCCAGACCCAAGTCACCGAGTTCGTCAACTTTTCCCAAATGCCCGGTAGTGGGTCTATTTGAGCTTTGCACGGCTTGACGTCAGCTCCGTTCTGTGCCAAGCCGAAATTGCATGCCAAAGCGGACACGCAGTATTGAAATACTTGACACCGTACAGAACACGCAACGGGCTTCTTCGGGGGCCGTGGCATCGGTAGAGACCGTTCAATTGACCGTCGTTCAACAGGTCATGCGGGAGATGGGCGCCAAAGGCGGCAGGATCGGCGGCAAGCGCCGACTCGAAACCATGACCGATGAACAGCGGAAGCGAAGCGCTCGAAAGGCCGCTAGAGTAAGCTCTTCGCTCCGGATCCATCTACTCCGAGAGTGTCGTTGGTTTCCGCAGCGGGGGATTTCGGAATCTGCGCCAGGCTGGCGCCGCAGGCTCCGGAGGCTGCCCCGCTGTTTCGCATTTTCGGAGCGGAATTCGCCATGACTCTCACGCCTCATTGGCTGTGGCTAGCCGCCTGTGCGTTGGCGCCGGTTGAGCGGGCCGCTCCGGTCGATTGCGCAACTGGGCCGGGGAGAGCGGTCCCGGTCGGATAAACGAGGACCGCAATCCCGGCGGCGTTCGCGTCAGGCGACTTTCCGATTCCGATCGTTTTAATTCGTGTGTCGTCCATCTTGAAATTCTTGACCAGGTAATCGCGAACCACCATGGCTCGCGCTTCAGTCAGAACTTTCTCCTTCGCGATATCTCCCTCCATGTCCGAATATCCCGCTACTACGGCCAGGCCAAACGGATTGGACTGAAGGAACGCGCCGGCCTCCCTGAGGGCCTTTTCGCCTTTAAGTTTCGCGGTATCAGGTTTATCGAATATCTGCCGGGCGGGCCAGGAGAATTTCCTGACGGCCGGACGGCCCGGCAGCTGGCCAATCTCGTATTTGGTCAGTTCCGCGGAATCCTCATATCCGCGTTGGTTAAAGAAGTGGCTCAGCAGGAAGTTGTGTTTTACGGCCTCCAGATCTTCCTGAAGTTCTGTTGTGCTCTGATTGACGTTCTGGTAAAGCTTCCTGTCGTTGATGAGGGCACCAACCGTTCCCGCGCCGCTATTGATCTTCGATGTGATGGAGCTTAGACTGTCGGCGGTCTGATTTACGCTCTGCATCGCACCGCCGGCCGTATCGAGAATGCCGTTGGCCTTATCTATGAGATCTGAAATCTCCACTGGCTGGGCGCCTTGCAGCGTTTCATTGTCCTGCACGGCGGAAGCTTCGGTGCTTCCCATGGAGATCTTGACATATTCGTCCCCCATGAGTCCGTCGGCATGTATCGCGGCAGGGGAGTCGTGCCTGACTAACCGGTGTGTGTCGCTGTCGAGATCCATTTCCACACGGACCTTCTGGCCCGGGCGCTGTGGCAGGTCGATGCGCCGAACGGTGCCCTTACGGACGCCCGCGATTCGGACTTCGGCGCCTTCCGCAAGCCCCGCCACATTCTGAAAATCGGCATTGAGCCGGTACTTCGACCGAAACCGCATCTCATTGTTTCCGATCCAAAATATTCCCGCGCCGAGTATAAAAAGCGCCGCAACGATAAGGACTCCCAATCGAAACGCCTTCGACATATGATCATCTCCCGTTTGACACGTGGTCTCCGTTTCCAAGAAACCGAGCCGCAAATTCGTTCTTGCTTTTCCGCAGGTCGTCAAAGGTTCCCTGAGCGACGAGATGTCCATCGTTGAGCAGTACCAAGGTGTCGGAGAATGTCTTTGCGCCCTGAATATCGTGAGTGACTACTACGGCCGTGATGCCTCGCCGCCGTTTTAATTCCGTTATGAGATTACCGATTTCCGCCGCGCTGATCGGATCGAGTCCCGCCGTCGGCTCGTCGAGAAGGAGAATCGCCGGATCGAGAGCCAGCGCCCGCGCCAGGCCGACACGCTTCTGCATTCCTCCGGAGATTTCAGCGGGCATCTTGGCGAAATGCTCTTCTTTCAACCCGACGGAGGAGAGCAACTCGCGTACTTTCTCCTGGCGATCGTTTTCTGACAACGTGGTGTTACGGAGAGGAAATGCGACGTTTTGTGCGACCGTCAGTGAATCGTACAGAGCCGCCTGCTGAAACAAAAAGCCCATCTGCTTTCTGATCCGATTCAATGCATACGGATCGAGACCGGTAATTTCCTCGCCGGCGACCCGGATAGAGCCCGAGTCGGGCGCCTGCAGACCCACCAGCAATTTGAGGAGAACGCTCTTGCCGGTGCCGCTCCGTCCCAACACGGCGACCGTCCGGCCGTGAGACACGATGAAAGTAATTCCGTTCAGAACCTTTTGATCGCCGAACGATTTCCGGAGATCCCTGATCTCCACCGACGCGGCATTAGGATTACTCCGGGTCTGGCTCATGTCGCGCCTCAGCTGTATATCATCAGAATGAGCCGCACGAAGATGACGTCGGCGAGGATGACAAACAGAGAAGAAAGCACCACGGAGCTGGTAGCCGCGCGACCCACACCTTCGGTGCCTCCACTGGTGCGCATTCCCTGGAAGCAGGCGACGATCCCGATGATAAATCCAAATCCGAGCGTTTTCAGTGTAGGCGGGATGAAGTCGCTGAAGCGTGCTCCTTTGAAGCCATTGTCGAGAAAATGGCGAAGGGATATCGGTTCGGCGAGAGTGTCCGCGATCCAGCCCGACACAATAGCGCACGCATCCGCGCACAGTGTAAGCAGCGGCATCATGAGAACGCAGGCCAGAACACGGGTCGCCACCAGGAACCGAAAAGGATCTACCGCCGAGACTTCCATCGCGTCGATCTGCTCTGTGACACGCATCGAGCCCAATTCCGCTCCGATTCCGGCACCCACCCGTCCGCTGACGATCAATCCGGTGATTACCGGTCCGCTCTCCTTAATCACGGAATAGGCGATGATTGCCGGGAGCATTGATTTAGCTCCGAAGTGGATGAGGCTGTCGCGAGTCTGAAGGGAGAGGACGACGCCGGTCGCGGCCCCTGCCAGTGCCACGAGCGGAAGCGACTTCGATCCGGTCTCATCACACTGGTGAATGAGTTCGCTCACCTCATAAGGCGAGGTAAACGCGCGGAAAAGCCGGGCGCAGAATATTCCCAACTCCCCAAACCATTCGAAGACGGATACGACGACTATCTTTAAATCGTTTTTCCCGCCGCCTGGGCGGGCCGCCGGAGGCGCAAGAGTAGAAATGGAACCCGTCATTACCGATCCCCGAAAGTCTTTCCGTTACCTGACATAAACACTTTGCTCCGTGCACCGCAAATACGGCAATGGCGGTTATCGAGTCAAGCCCGGCATGTGAAACAGCAAACCAACTGGAGCCGCTCCACAATTGCCGGGCAGACGTCGCCCTACTTCTCCAGGACCCGCTCTGCCTGGCCGACTTTGTTCTGCACCTTCCCCGCAGTTTTTTCGTCCCGGCCAGTGGCCTCCAGATCGGGATTCCCCGCCGCGGAGCCGGCTTTTTCTTTCAGGGCTCCTTTGGCCTCGTGATACTTACCTTGTATCTGGTCTTTTGTGCTTGCTTTCATTGTGTTCTCCTTATTGCTGTGGTGACTTGCCTAGCCAAGTACGGCGCATCCTGCGTCGCCTTGCGCACTGGATTTTGCAAGCGCAGGGCCAATGTGAATGCCGAAATACCGGGCTGGCAACCGGGTCGGCCACCTGCAGATTGCCCTTTCCTGGGCGAACGCCGTAAGTCCTGAAGCAACCGTGTGAACACCGAAGCTGAACGGGCACGCGGAAGATTCCGAGCCCGGTCTCACGCGTGTAGTTCCCTTGGCGGACCCCTGAAGCCCTGAAGCAAATGCCGCGACGATACAGGGACGCGGCCTACCGCAAATTCTGCCCGCAATCGGTAAAATCTTCACTCTTCGTCGCGAAGGGCTACGAGAATCGCTGACGCACGACGATTTGATACTTGAGTCGGTGAGCGGGGGTGACGGCGTCACACTGGTAACACCCACGCATTAAGGTCGCACGCGCAGTTATCCGAAAAGCTCCTGTTTTCATATCTGATGATCTTGATTGCGGTTCGATGTTCTTGCCGGTTGTGGATGCTCGCGAGAGAACAACTTGGTGGAGGGGGACGGCCTCATTGGAGAGGTGAACCGGACTCGTCCCGGCGGGACACGAGTCGATTGAGGTAATTGGCGACGGAAAACGCCCGGACGGCAGTGTGCTCGAATTCCCTTGGTGCCGCCCGGGCGGAAAAAACTGAGCCTGGCTACCAGCGATATCCGAACGTCACCGGCAGCAAGTCTGTATGATAAGCGCCGTCAAACATCCTTTCGTAACGGGCCTCGGCGTAGAACTTGCCGTGCCATTTTGTGCCCATCGCGATTCCCACACCGGCATCGAAACCCGGCTTGTTCACCGAATAAGACGAAAGAATCTGAGTAACTGGTACAGCTGCCGGGTAGAAACCAAAGAACGGGTCGAATCCGTAAACCGTTGCAACAGCGGGCTGGGTGAAGTTCTGCCGCTGGTGAAACAGTCCGCCGCCGCCAGTGATGTAACAGTCCAGATGGCCGTGCGGGTTAAGATGAACGATCGGATCCAGTGTGGCGGTAAACACATACACATTGCCGCCTGGAACACCGATGTTATTCAGAGTCGTGGAGTTAATACCGAGAGAATTGCTGTTGACATCCAGCAAAGCTCCGATATAGGAATTAAAGTTATATCCAATGCCGCCTGAGATATTCCACCCTGTATCCAGATTACTGCCGGTTCGCCCCAGACCCTGGGTGAAGCCGGTGCCAAGTTGAAATGCCAAATGCGAGCTTTCCTCCTGCGCATTCAGGCAAATCACTGAAATCATCGCGAGAATTAGGGAATAAACGATGCGTTTCATGATGTTGTAGCTCCTTTGTGCCTGCTTCGTCGGCAGCATGCCGCCTCCCACCTTCGCCTTACTGCCCTCCGGAGAGGGCGATAATTCGAGAAAACGTTAATGCATGCTCCGCTGGACCGGTTTGCAACTTGTGTGCCAATGTGCATTGCTTTTGAGAGCTGATGATTGATCGAAAGTGGAAAATCAAATGTGCAACTGGTAACGCCGGGGTTCTACGCGTTTGCGAATCCAAACGGCGCGATGATGCCGAGCGAACCTTGGCGCCTCGCGCTACGACCTTGACGGTCGGCATCTTTCCGGCAGCGTGACTTACAGCACATTGGAAGCCTTAGTGCTTCGAATGAAGTCCGAAGGAGAATCCACACATGCTCAAAACAACTATAGTCATTCTGGCAATTGCCAGTTCCGTCGGTACAATCGCCCAGGCGGCGGACAGGGAAATCAAAGTCGACGACAGGCTGGATGCTTCAGCCGAGACGTTGACCGATATGATGAGCGCCTCCGATCATGGCATTCCCCACGATCTGCTCGACAAGGCCAAATGCGTCGTGGTCGTACCGGGCATGAAAAAGGCCGGCTTCATCCTCGGCGCCAAATATGGCCGCGGCTTCGCGGCCTGCCGGCATGCGGGTGGCACTCGCTGGAGTGCGCCGGCCGCCATACAGGTTGAAGGCGGAAGCGTCGGGTTTCAGATTGGAGCTTCGGAAACCGATGTGATTCTGCTTGTGATGAACGATGGTGGCATGAGACACCTCCTGGCCGACAAGTTGACGCTCGGCGGAGAAGCGACCGTGGCGGCGGGTCCGATCGGGCGGGACGCCAGCGCTCAGACCGACGCTATGATGAACGCGGAAATGTTGTCATATTCCCGTTCGCGCGGTCTATTCGCAGGCGTCTCGCTCGAAGGGGCGACGCTCCACGCCGATGGCGAAACCAACAAGGAACTCTATGGCCGGGATTCCACCAATCGTGAGATTCTGACCGGGGATTATAAGACGCTGCGAAGCGCTGTAAGATTCGAACGTGCGCTGAATCGGGAGTCGCCGGTACGCGAGTAAGCTGGAGCGGCCCATCGCCCGAAGCCCTTGTCATCGTGTGGATGTCGCTCGGCACGTTAACGAAGAAGACGTGGGGCAAGGTCACGGTAACCCGTTTAAAAAGGATTTGATGCAGCGATCAGATCTGGCGGCGACCTCCCTCGCCGGGAAGGCAGGCCAGATCGATCTGCGAATGGTGGCCTTCGGCTTTTCCCCCGGGACAGGTCGTACCGGAGCCGAAGTTCACCCGGAGTGACGGACACGGCACCGATCCCCCGGCGTCGGATCCGTCACTCCGGTCGGGTAAGGGCCCGGCATGCCACAGGAGCACGGCCTCCTCAGTTACGGCCGCGGATGCCGGGCTGCCTGCATCCGGAACCGGCAAGAGTAATTCCCGCCGAGTCCGGAGAAAGCTCCTCTAACCCGGCAGGTGTTTCCCGGCGCAGATTCAGCGTGCCACATTTTGTTCCGCTGGAATACCCGCCTCCTAAGCCAGCGACCGACTCTCCGGTTGAGCCTGCAGTGCTGAGCGATTGTGCGTTCCGCAGAACGATGTCTCGCCAGGCTCGTTCGTAATTCCGGTGTCGCACGCTTCCTGGCAGGAAAAGACGGCACCCTGCGGTTTCGGCGCGTGGGCCTTTGCGGGCACGCCGGCCACATTCAGAGGTCGTGGGAGTCTGCTCAATCGCCCGCGGAGCTCCGACAAAATGCCGGCACAGCTGACAGACCCCCTCCGAGCGGGTCTGCCGCCGTGCCGGCCCGAACCTCCCGGTTCAGGGAGGCTGGCGGAATTCACCGGCGCTGAAGGCTGCGGTAAATCACCGAACTCTAAATAATGGCAATGCCTGACAGGATCAACCAGACTCAGGGAGCCGTGCCGACAGGAGTGCTCTCGTTGTTGAACTACCCCTCCCGATAGCACGTCTGAAGCCATCTTCAGGAACTGTGCGAACCTGGAGGCGGCGGCACGATTAATGAAAGCCCAATCGATTACGCCGTTCTGAAATCCGACTTCCCAACGGGAACCGTCACGCGCTGTGGCGAATGGCAGCGGCTATTTCCGCATTTTCCGTGCCGGAATGGTGCATCGAACCGCAGTAGTCTGTAAAATAGCGGCTATGGTTCATCCGCCGGCGAACGTTCGCATACTGATTGTAGAAGACGACCCGCAAGAGCGACAGAGTCTTTCAACGAAGGTTTCGGCTCTTGGCTACGGTGTCGAAACGGCAGCGAATGGAGAGGAAGCGCTTGAAAGGCTCGCTTCCTCGATCGTTGACGTCATTATTACCGACCTGGTAATGCCCCGCATGGACGGCGTGGAGCTATTGCAGGAGCTGCTGACGCGCGGAGATCTTACACCGACTATCGTTTTGACAAGCTTCGGCAGCGTCGATAAGGCTGTCTCCGTTGTGAAGGATTACCGTGCGTTCTGGTATATGGAGAAGCCCGCCCAGTTGGCGGTTCTTGCACCGCTGTTGGAGCGTGCCGTTCGCCAAAGGAACCTTTCGAAAGAGACTGACCGCCTTCGCCGCCGGCTGGGCTACGAGGGAGTCTTTGAGGATCTTGTCGGCACGTCGGCCGCAATGTCTCTCGTATTCTCGGCAATTCAACAGGCGGCACCCAGTTCCGCTTCCGTGATCATTACCGGCGAAAGCGGTACGGGGAAGGAACTGGTCGCATCCGCGATTCATAAAGCGAGCCAAAGAGCGTCCGGCCCATTCGTCGCCATCAACTGCGCGGCTCTCCCTGAAACTCTCATTGAAAGCGAATTGTTCGGGCACGAAAAGGGCGCTTTCACCGGGGCATTGGAACGCCGGGCCGGATGTTTTGAACACGCGAATCAAGGCACTCTTTTTCTCGACGAAATCGCGGAGATGCCCATCGCCATGCAGGCAAAGCTCTTACGCGTCCTGGAACAATCCGCAGTCCGACGATTGGGGGGGCAGCGTGAGATTCCGGTTGACGTGCGCGTAGTCGCGGCCACAAATCGAACGCTATCCGAGGCGGTCGAGAAGAAGCTCCTCCGGGAAGATGTCTACTACCGCCTCAACGTCTTCCATATTGAACTGCCGCCCCTGCGTCGCCGTAAGGAGGATATTCCGGCCCTGGCAGGGGCTTTCATCCGCGGTATTAACAAAAAGAACGATTGCCGTGTTACGGATATCCACCCGGACGTTCTCGAACAGTTCATGGATTATTCCTGGCCTGGCAACGTACGGGAACTGCGGAATGTCCTTGAACGAGCCATGATTGTGGCCCGGGAGGGCACCGTGTTGGCCGGACATCTCTCGCCGGGCTTTCGAAATCCACAGCCTAAGCGAGCTTCGCCGCCTGAATACTCTTCAAAAGATTCCGTCACGCTGGAAGCCGGCCGTCCGCTCGAAGAAGTGGAAAGGGCATACATTCGGCTAACCCTGAAACACGCGAAGACGCACATTGAGGCAGCCGGGATACTGGGCATCAGCCTGCGGACGTTGCACACGCGCATCGCTGAAATTAAGGCGGCCGACTCGGGGCAACGGGACCTGCCTGTGCCAGTTGCCGAAGACTGAGACTGTATTTCGCTTACAGCGAGTTTGGCTGAATCTCGGGCATGCTTTGTGGCCATTCACTTGCTCCGGTTCGGCGGGTATGCCCCTTGCATAAGGTTGAACTATTTGGCAGGTTCGGACTACGCCCATGTCGGGAACCTTGGGCCGTGATCCTGGCCGGGGGCGACGGTGTTCGCCTCCGGCCCCTTTTTGCGGGTGATCCCCGAAGAGGACCGGTTAACGGCCCATGCGCTCAATGCGCAAACGTGCGGCGCGCCGGGCGCGAAGTAGTCTGACCCTGATGGCGCTCTCCGGAACTCCCCGCAACTGCGCCATATCCCGCGGAGTCAAGCCGTTCATTTGTTGCCGGAGCAACGCCCTATCCCCGGGGCAACAGATCCTCAGTATCCGCGCCATATCGATTGCCGCCAGATTGACTCGGGGCATGGTTCTGAGTTCAGGCAGAGCCTGCCATGCAGGTTCGCTGCGGAGAGCGCGGCGATGCACGTTGAGTGCGATCGCGTTCACCCAGGTAACGACCGTGTCGTCATTCCGGAGTTGTTCGCGCCGTTCCCAACCCTTCGCCCAGGCGGCCTGGGTGACCTCGCTTGCGCGTTCCGGAGGCACCCCGCGGGAACGCAGAAACCGGAGCGTGAGATCGAAACCCCTCTGGTATGCCTGGCCGTAATCGTCTTGAGTCACATCAACTCCTGGTGGCCCCTTTTGTGCATTCCGAAGGCCAGATTCCGGTTGGCCGTTCGGGGCCTTTAGGCATGGCACTCATTTGATTCGAGTGGTGCGCAGTGTCGATTGCGCGAACGGAGGCACCGCAAATTTTGCGTTGGCATGCAATATCTGCGTTGTCGATTCGGCCTGCTCCCAAGCTTCCGGCCACCGATCAGCTCGCCGTTGAATCCGACAAGACTTCTCCAGCCGTCTTGCGAAGTGGCTCGATAAATGCTCAACTATGGATGGTGGCTGTGGCGGGTGAACCGCGGCTACCCAACGACGGGCGGCGATACCGATGATTCATAACCCCGGAACATTCCACGTTTGGCTGGTGGAAGACAGCGAGGCGGACGAGCTTCTGATGCGTGAAGCCCTCAAACTGGACGGCTTGGACTGCGAATTCCAGGTCTCGATAGACGGCGAAAAGGCTATAGAGTTCATTGAGGCGATGGACAGCGACGAGGCTCTGCCTCGTCCCGACGTCGTACTCCTCGACCTGAACCTACCGCGAAAAGGCGGCACTCGCGTTCTTGAACGCATAAGGCTGAGCCGGAACTGCGCGCGCGTCCCGGTGGTGATCGTGACTTCGTCGGACTCTCCCCAGGACAAGGCTCAGGCCTCTCGTCTCGGGGCCACGAAGTACTTTCAAAAACCCCTCGATCTAATGCAGTTCATGAAGATCGGCCCACTGGTCCGGGAGATCCTCACCGGCGGGAAGCCAGGCACGCGCCTGGCTNNGCCCTGCCGAATTGATGCCCGTTTTGAAGCGAGCAGGCGCGACTCCGGCGATGTGATTCAGAACCGCGGGGAAATCGGCTGACCGGGGTGTTACTGCCGCAAGCACGCTTCGATTATGCCCGGGTCGCCAGTTCGCTGCAGTGTTCAGGTTTGGGCAG
>PLEX01000192.1 GCA_003136575.1 Bryobacterales bacterium
CACCTGCGGCGGGAAGAACCGCGCTGCGACCGAAGACATTACCGCGAAGGCGGTCAGGTTGTGATAATTCGGCACATCCACGCGCAGTGCATAGCCCGGGATCTTCGAGTTATGCCAATCGATCGGGAAGGTGATCGGCGTATTGCCCAGCACGCTGAAATCGAACGCCTTGTGCGTGTACTTCCAGATATATTCGCCATCCACCACGAGATGCTTGCCGAACGCCTGCTGCAGGCCGGCATGGAATTCGTTGCGATGCCCCGGACTCAGCGCCGTCGTCGACGCACATGCCCCGCCAGGAACCAGCGTCTGGAACGCGGCGATTACCGCGTTGTCGCAGCCGTAACTCGCCAGAACAAGATTTTCGTTGAACGGGCTTTCCATCGTTCGCGCATAGGATGCCCGCAGAACGCTGTGAGTGGGCTTGAAATTGTAAGCGATACCGAGGCGCGGTTCTCCCTGTGCGGCATGCGTTAATCCGTTATATTTATCGAAGCGCACACCCACGTTGAAGGTCCAGTTATGGACCGTCATCGTGTCCTGAAGGTAAAGCGCGAACTCCTTGATGTCGGCGTGGCCATAGTAACGGTAGTCGGCGCTGGTTGAACCAGGACAGCCGTCCGATGCGGGCAGCGCGGCGGTTCTGGTCAGGTCGTAGCAGGCGAGGAGCGGAACGAACGCGGGGACTGCCTGGTTCTGCCCGACGTTCGCAACCAGACCCTGTCCGCAGTCCGCCGGATTAGTTGCCAGCGGGTTGCTATCGGGGGCGCCATTCGCGTAAAGACATGGCGCATTCGCCGCCGGATCCACCAAACCGAATAAATCTTTTTCCGTGATAAGCGTCTGCCCGTAGGTAGCTCCGAGCTTCACGTTATGAATACCCTTCACGTAGGCAACGCTGGAACGCGCGGCCGCATTCGTCAACTGCCGGTTCTGCCCGACCGTCGTCGTCTGCAGATCCGGCGTAAAGTCGGAAAATGGGTTGTCGCTCGGATAGTAATTGTATTGGTCGTGGCGCACGGAAACACCCACGGTGAGCACGGTTGTAGTCGTGAGCAATCGTGTCCACGCCGGCGAAATGTTGTAAGTCCGGATCTGCGAGCGCTGATCGGCCGGACCCACCAGTTGGCCATTCGGACCGAGTCCGCCATTGCTCACAACGAGTCCGTTCCACGCCGACGCCGTTTGCGCGTCGTAAGAATTCGGCGTCTGGAACCAACTGCGCGTGTAGCCCAGATTGAGATTGAGCGAGTCCTTGTCGGACAGTTTGAAATCAAGCCGGTCGAACAGATTGCCCTCGTTGCCATGGTCGTGGAAGACCTGGTATTCGGGGCCATCGAGGAATCGGCCCGTATCGAGGCCGCTGGCCGAAATGAAGTTCCCCCAGTTATCCGTTCCGTAGCCCAGATTGAACCCGCCGCTGCCATCGCCGAAGCTGCCGTAAGAAGCCGTCACATCGCCATGCGGCGTCTTCGAACCGAGGCCGGAACGGGTGGTTACCACAATCACAAGGCTCGTCTTGCCCCCGTATTCCGCGGGCGGCGCGCCTTCGATCACTTCCATCGACTGCACCGAATCGACCGGAATCTGATTGGAAAAAACCTTGCTCTGCTGGTCGGTAATGGCCTCGCCGTCGACCGAAAACGAGTTCGACGCGTGGTCGCCCATCCCGTGAAAAAGGCCGTTTGAATCCGCGGAAACACCCGGGGATGCCAGGGTCACGAGCGAACTCAGTGACGACGAATTGCTTTCGAGCGGCAGCTCCTCGATCAGCGAGCGATCCACGTCCGTGTGGCTTGTCGAATCAGTCTGCAACAGATCGCCGGCGTCCACCACCGAAATGCTGTTCGTCGTCTCGCCGATAGTCAGGTTGAATTTCGCTTCCACAGGAAGCGGTGAGTGCACATCCAGATCCTGAGACGCAGTCTGAAAACCCTTCATCACGGCGCTGGCGTGATAGTTATTGAAAGGGATATTATCGAACTCGACCTTTCCCTGCTCGTCGCTTTCCACGCTCCGGGTGTAGTGGGAGATCGGATTCTGGATCTGAACGGTCGCGCCTTTTACGATTGCCCCCGATGGATCGAGCACCGTGCCGCGGACCGTGCCGGAGTTCGCGCTCGTTGTCTGAGCGTTGCCGGTCGCTGAGAACGCGGCAACAAGTAAAATGCAGGAAAATCCGGCAAAATATGCCGGCGGCTGACAAACACTGTACTTCATGAAAATGGTCCTTCCTTCCAGCTACCTGAACTGCGAGCGACAAAACTACGCCTCAATTACAGGGAGGAAGGTGGACCACGGGTGAGAAGCGCAATGACGCCGCGGGATTCGACATGCTGAATCCGTTCCGGCGGCGCGAGAAAACGTTGCAGCTGTAATTCGTGAACGACCTGTATGACGGCTACGCGCTGCGCTGTCAGATGAGCGGTGTAGCAAACGTCGCACCGGTCGACAGGTTCTTTGATGTGTGTGTGAGCGGCTGATACGGACGCGGCGGAAACGCACAGGATGGCTGTGATCGCGAAAATCACGGCAAGGATCCTGAGTGCGCGGGATTTCCCCGAAACCAATCGCAGCATCTGTTCTAAAGATATCACTTCTTTGGCGCCGTCCATCACTTTTTTGGCACCGCCGGTCCCGGAGCAGACTGCTCTTTGGTCTTATCGTCCCCAAGGGGTGCGTCGTCGCCTGTGTCGAACTTGATCGTGGAATCGGCCGAATATTTCCGGTACTGCCGCCACTCCAGTTCGTTCCGGCTGGCGATATGGCCGTCCCGCATCTGAACCTGCGAGCGCAGCGGCAGCAGGAAAGTCTGCGTTCCGATCGGCTGGTAATCGTAATCCACGGTCTGATCGACGTCCTGCACCGGGAAGCTGGCGGGAATTTCGGGAACCACGGTGATACGCAGCACCACATTCGTGCCCTTCTCCACGTAGATAAACCCGTGAAACGCCGCCACAATCTTCTGCGTGTTCTGGTACGAGATCGTTTCCTGCGAATACTCCTGTTCCACCCGGTACTGGTACACATGGGTCAACTGTCCGCGCAGAGTACCCCAACGCTGCCAGTGAAATTCGGTGTGGGTCGACGGTTCGAAAACCTCTGCCAGCAGCGTCGCCCATTCACCGCGTGAAAACGATCCGCCCAGCGCTTCCCAAGTCTTGCCCATCAGGGGATTGTCATTGCGCTGAATCAGTTCGTAGTTCTCTTTGTGATCGAAAAAGCTCAGCTTTTCGATGATGCGGTCGAGCGGCGACCACGAGCCTTCGGAGCCGATCGTAAAATGCGCGTCCTGGGATCGCCGCGTTACCTGCATGCAGAGAAAATCGGGCAGCGATTTCACGTAGTTCAGGGCGAACTCGCGCGTTTCCTCCAGAACGTTCCTCTTCTCCGCCTCCGATGGCTCCGGCGGACCCGTCGGCCTCTGCGTGGTCATCACCATCTTCGTTGGCGCGGCGCTCAGGCTGGCCGATTGGGTGACGAGCGCCGTGAGCGCGGCGACAGTCCTGGGTCCGGCGCCGGCCGATTGGAGATCCTCAACCACGTTCGGGTTGAGCCGCTCCGACATCTTCATCTTCGCGATATAGAGCGCCACGTCTTTATCGGGGTTTTTCTGCTGGATGGAAGACCTGACGAATTCGATAAGTTTCGCGACCGTGACCGATTGCTGTGCCAGAGCATGGTGCGCCAGCGCCGCGAAAACGAACAGAAATGCGGCCGGCAGGCGCACGAAACACCTTGCCCGCCGGAACGAAATCGTCATACATGTATTGTCGCACCGGAAGCCGGTTTGGTTTCCCGCGATTTCAGGTGCGTTTGCTTACAGGCCTTTCAGCCGGCGCGTGCCGGTCTTTCCGTAGCCGGCAAGAATCAGTTTCCCTATGGCTGTTCCACCTGCCCGATTCGCGCACCGGCGAATAACCAAAGAGCCGCGGGCGCAAGAAACAGTGTGAGCGTTGTTCGTAATGTTTCCATTCGGCGATAAACGAGCGCGAGCTCAGAGTTCGGGGAACTCTGACCAATCCGCGGGCCTGCCCGCGTTAGAATTGGCAACCGGCCGCCCCGAGTCTTCGATGAAAGGCTCCGCCGGGCAAGACTCCCGTGGAGGATCGATTGAGCGGGATCAGGCGCCCTTCGCGGCAACCAGTCCAGGCAACATTGTCAGGCAAATCGCCCAGACAACGATGTGCATTGACATTAGCGCGAAAGCTTCGGGCCAGCCCGCGCCGGGCAGGTGCTGCGTGACGAGCGCGACGTCGGGAGCGAACGAGAGCAAGAGAACTCCGGCAGCCACCTTGCGGAACGTGCTGATCGGGTCTTGAGCGTACTGTCCAATCTGGTAAAAAACAAAGATCGCGCCGGCGACGCCGAGCACAGTATCCAAGGATAGGAGGGAACAAGGTGAGCGGCTCAAAGCCGGGAAGAGGATGCAGGATCACCACCGCGAGTGCGCGAATAATCTGCACCGCCGCAACCGATGCCGATATCGTCAGCGCACCCGCCTGCGGAAAGCGGCTGACATCGAGGTCCGTTGGTTGTTTCGTCGGCATGATTTCGGGGCCTCGCGCCTATAGTCCGAGACCAACCAGTTCGTCGCTGGCGAATTCTTCGAACTGAATCTCGTCCCCCGGCCGGGAAATCCTGCGTACCGCGAATAGCGCGCCAAATAACACCGCCGCCGCAGCCCAGTAGATACGCCAATCCGACGCAATCCATTGTTCGATTTCCACGCAGTTTTGAAGGATGATCGGCACAATCAAAACGCTCGCCCCGAACATCACATGGATCTTCGACTTGCCCGGCAGATAAGAACAACTGAAAGGAATCTTGCGGAAGCCTATCAGCCAGCTTTCAACCAGCAAAGTCCCGAACAAAGCCAACAGCAGCAAGTGTTCCGCAGCCGCTCTCCATGGCCAGAACCAGAGAAGCGCGATTGCGGTTCCGAGCCACACCGGAACCACCGAAAGCGTCAGCAACGCGCGCCTTGTCGCCGAAAGACAAACCGCCCCGCCTTGCAACGGCGTGACCCGAAAAATCCAGTTCGCCTGCAAATCGAGCGGCCTCGAAAACGCCACCCGCGTGCCGACTATGCACAGGCACAACATCAGCAGGCTCGAAAGCAGCAGGGGCGCATTCATAGATTGCCGTAAAACATCGATGCCAGCGCGGTGCCCCGCTTCCAGCGTCTCCTGCACGACGACTGCCGCCATCGCAAAACCAACTCCCAGATAGAATGCCAGGTTCATGCGGTGCTGCCTGCTTCGGCCCAGCGTGCGGATCGTGAAATGCGCCAGCGCCGTCCGCTGCCGGTTCCCGAACGGCGGCAGCCATACGCCGCCGCGCGTGCCGGGCAGAATATCCGGCTCCTCAGCGATCTTGCGCAGCGTCCGAAGCCACGAAAGAAGAAACGCTCCACCAGCGGCCAGGACCGAGATCCCCAGATTAATCACCGCACGGTGTGCCAGCGCGCTCATCGCCGGATCCGGGTAAGCGCCGCTAAGCCGGTTGAACAGTCCCATGAACCAGTAGGGAGGCAACCACGCGAGCGCCGTTTGGTTCTCCGGCGTGCTAAGCGCCCGCGCGGTGAGGAACGATGGCTCCAGAAACAGGACGCCGATAAACAGACCAAATGCCGCGAGTTGAAGAAATGACGAGACCCTCAGAAACCACCCGCGCGGGAGTTGAGCCGCCAGTCCCTGGACGCCCAAAATCGCGCCATAGAGAAACAAACCGGCGGCTGGCAGCGTGATCCAGAAGGCAGCCACAAACCGCAGCGGATTCACGCCTCCCGGTACAGAACGAAACAACACCGTCGGCCAAACAAACCCTGAAAGGCAGTTCAAAGCCAGAATCGTCAGCCCCAGAGCGCTCGCCGCGGCGGCGATCTTGGCTGTGAACAACTCGCGTCCGCGCACCGGCAGCGGAACCAGGATCTGGATGTCGCGCCGGTCGGGGAACGTGCTGTCCCAACTCAGGATCGCGAAGATTCCGACCACGAGCATGGTGATCTCGGTCAGCACTCGTTCCGCGGCCCAGATATCGGTTGACGAGTGTGGGGTACTGCCGTAAATAAGAGCCGCATAGCACGAAACCAGGCTGAGAAAAATCAGCATGCTTGCGAATTGCCCGTATAGTTCGCTCGCGTCTCCCCGTGCGGATGCCGCAAGAAACTCCACATCCATCAGGCGGAAGAGGAACTGGCGATAGAGGACCTTGAAGTGCGGCACGTTAAGCCTGTATCAGGTTTGCGATCTCGGCCGCAACCTGCGTGGTGTTCTGTTCCACGGCCAGTTGCCGAAAAATTTCCTCAAGCGTAGGGAGAGACATCAGAGTGCGCAGACTTTCGATGGAGTCGTCGGCCACCAGTTTCCCCCGGTGCAGAATGACGACGTGCTTCGACACTCGCTCCACCGTGTCCAGTTCATGCGAACTGAAGAGCACGACTTTTCCTCTCGCAGCCAGTTCTTCGATCAGGCTCCGCAGCACGAGTGACGTGGCTACATCGAGGCCGGAGAAAGGCTCGTCGAGCAGAATCAGGTCGGGGTTGTGCAGCAATGCCGCGGACAGCAGAACCTTCTGCCGCATGCCTTTCGAGTAGGACGACATGGCCACATGGCGGTCGCTGTGGAGGGAGAGCAGGCGCAGCAGTCCGTCGATGCGGGCGGCCGCGAGCTTGTCGGGCAGGTCGCGCAACTGGCCGACCATCACAAGGTATTCGAGTCCACTCAGATGCGAATACAGATATGGTTCTTCAGGAACGTAACCGAGACGGCGTTTGAAACCCAGCGGGTCCTGCCGGATCGACTGCCCATCGAAAAAGATCTCGCCTTCCGAAGGCTGAATGAGGCCGGTGATCATCTTCATCGTGGTCGACTTACCGGAGCCATTCGGTCCGAGGTAGCCGGTCACTTCGCCGGGGCGCGCTTCAAAGCTCACGTTGTCGACGGCCGTGATGCCGCTGAACCGCTTCGAAACTCGTCGCAATTCAAGCTTCATCTGTGTCCCAGGTGGAGCGGCGCAGGCACCGCGCGATTGCCGATGCGCAGGGCCACAAATGCAATGGCTGCGGGGAAAAAGCCGAACACCAATGCCCCCGGCCAGAGAGATTCAGGCAAATCGGATGTTCCCTTGCCCGACAGCGTCAATATGCCGCCCAAATAGACTTCCTGTAGAACGTACATGATGAGTGCGACGGCAAACTCGCGTTGCGCCGCGCGGGCCGGCAGCGCGACCCGGAACACTTCCTTCAGCGAACGGTACCAAACGGAGGCGGCGCCGAAAAAGCCACGTGCCTGATAGCTGTCTTCGAGATCTTCGAGGAAGACCTGCTTCATTTCCGAACCAAACTGATCCCGTAGTTCGTCCGGGTAGAGCGCCAGAAGAGCGGAATACACCCGCGCGCTCATGATGCCGACCTCGCGGAGCGCAGCCGCAGCGACTTCGACCTCTTCACAATCGACTCCATTCGCTTCAACTCGGCTTCGAGCGTGGCGCTGCCGTCTCTGGTCAGACCGTAGTAGCGACGCCGGCTGTCGCTTCCCTCCGGACTCTCGGCTTCCTCGATCCAGCCGGAATCGAGCAGCCGCTGGATGGTTGTGTACAGAGTGGCGGGGCCGAGATCCAGACCACCATCGGANNCTTCGCGCATGATCGCGTAGCCGTGTTTCTCGCCACCGGCAAGAGCGAAGAGAATGTAAAACGCCGCGGGGGCGAGGGGTAGATGGGTGTTTTCCATGATCGTTTAACCGTAAATGGCATCCCTAATTGTCAGTCGGCGTCCTCTCGATGTGGTCGACGATGAATTGTTCCAGCGTGGCCTTGCGGGATTCCAGCTTCAGCCCCATCGATTGTAAGGCATCGCTGAGCGATGAGCCGCCCGCGCCGGGATCGGAGGCCGCGGCCGCACCGCCGGCCGGCGTCGCCATCGCAGCGCCTGGAGCGTCGATTCCGGCCGACCGTGCGATATTCATCATTTCAGCCAACGAGATTTCGAGCGAGGCGTCGTAGTTGCCTTCGATACCTGTCATATCCACGATTCGCCGCGCGCCCGTTCCGCCGCCCAGGGAAGTCAAAAGCTGCGTCGTCATGTCCGCAAAACCGGACATGGTCGTCATGCTGAAGTCTATGTGGATCGATCTCGCCGCGGTGTCGATTCGATACGACATTTTGCCCTTGAGACCCATATCGATGACGGAACTCATGGTTGCCCCGTCCATGGTGACCTTGCCGCGCATCGGTCCGTCGGGGCCGTCCAGCTTGATCTCACCTGGCTTCAGGGGAGCTTCTTCGTCGATAGGAACGGGCTTATCGGCGGATGGCTTGAGCTTAGCGCCACCTTTGCCTACCACGATGGCCAGTACCGTATGTTCTTCGGTAGCGCGATGGGTGACCAGTTTGAAGCGGTCTTCGAGAAGTGATTGCAGCATTTTGGCCGCGCCTTCTTTTGTGGAGCCTTCCGGCAGTTTGGCGACGATGTCAAAGCGAGTGGAAGACATCCACTCGGGGCCGGTGATCTGGTAAGGCTTCACGCGGTAAGCGTATGTCAGCAGGGTTTTCAGATCGAGGTAATGGTATTCGGCGCGAAGGGCGGTGATGTTGGCTCCGATGGGAACCTTCCCGCCTTTTTGCACAGCGGCCATCATCGCCGCCGCATCCAGTGGTGCGGAGGGTTTGATGGTGGCGACTTCGAAGGCGGGCTTTACCTGGGCTGAAGCAGCAAAGGCGACAACGAGACCGAGGGTAAACTTAGCGGACGTGGCCATGATTATTCTAAGATATATCACCTTGTGATGTATCTGTCAATAGCCATGACAGGATTCCTTTGGATTCGCGAGTCGCTGTTGGGCCTACTCCATTCCTCCACTCCGAGATTACGGGCGGTGGAGCCGCGGAAGCCCACTGGCCTGCAAGAAACCCAAACTCAAGCCCGAGGCGCAAGCCCGGGCCCCGTGCCCAAATCCACCACCCTACTTCTTCGGCGGCGACTGGTCTTTCTTCTGGTCTCCGGCAACCGGCGTATCACCGGTGTCGAAGGTAATACTCGTATCAGCCGAATACTTCCGGTAGCTGCGCCACTCGATATCATTGCGGGTGCCGATCAGCCCATCACGCATCGTCACCTGCGATTTCAGCGGCAACAGGAAGGTCTGGCCCCCGATGTCCTGATAGTCGTAATCGACGACCTGGTCGACGTCCTGCACGGGAAAACTCGGGGGAATCTCAGGCGTGACGGTGATCCGCAACACCACATTCGTTCCCTTCTCGATGAACACCGAGCCGTGGAAACCGGTTTTGACCTTTTCCTTATCGCCATGGGAGACAGTCTCCTGCGAATAGGCCTGCTCTATGGAGTAATGAAACTCATTGGCTGCCTTAGTGCGGACCGCCTTCAACGCTACCCACTTGAAGTCCGTTTCGCTCGACGGCTCAAATATGCTCCCGAGCAGAGACGCCCACTCGCCGGTCGAACGCGCCCCGCCCAACGAATCCGCCGACTTGTTCACTACGGCCGTATCGTTGTGCTGGAAAAGCTCGTAGTTTTCCTTGTGATCGAAGAACGTGAGCTTTTCGATCAGCCGGTCGGATGGCGACCATGAACCCTCCGCACCGCCGTGATAATGCCGGTCGATGGATCGGTTGGTGATCTCGAGGCACAAAAAATCGGGCAGCGACTTCACGTAGCTGAGCGCCCAGTCCCGCGTTTCCCGCAGAATCTTCGTTTGCTCACCAACAGAAGGCGGAGAAGGACCCGCGGACTTCGCCGCGACCGGCGCACCCTTCGGCACCGGTGGATTCAGGTTCGCCGACTGCGTCACCAGCGCGGCCAGCGCCGTCAGTGTTTTCGGCCCGACTCCGGCGTTTTGCAGTTCCTGGAGGTCGGCCAAGGTGAACTTCTCGGTCAGCTTGAACTTCGCAACGACCGCGGCGACTTCTTTATCGGGATTTTTCTCCTGAATCGAAGACCTGATGAACGCCATCAGTTTCTCCACCGTCATGGATTGCTGGGAGAATGCCGGGAAACCGGACAGAAGTATCGCGATGATGCACAGACGCGCCAGTGCTCTTCGTGGCAAATGCATGTCTTTATGATCGCATCGGGAAAGGATCTGGTTTCGGCAAATCCCGAGATCGGCGCGGAACTCTCCGGAGGAGGCAAAAAAAGTTCTTGCATAATAACCACGTCCATAGTAAATTAGCAAACATAAGTAGTCAAACCGATGCCTCCTCCGAAATTGACCAAGCTGGAACTTCAGATTATGGAAGCCCTGTGGACCCGGGGGGCGTGCTCGGTCCGCGAGATTCAGGAATCGTTCCCCGCCAGGAAGAGGCCGGCGTACACCACCGTGCAGACGACGGTCTACCGCATGGAAGTAAAGAAGGCTCTGCGGCGGACAAAAAAGATTGCCACTGCTTTTATCTTCGAAGCCGCAATATCGCGGCAGGCGGCGGAACGGAGATTGATAGACGATTTGCTCGGCCTGTTTGGCGGCCGGAGCCGCCCCATCATGGCCCACCTGATCGACTCAGGCACGCTCACACTGGACGACGTGCGGGAGGCGGAGCAAGCGCTGCTGAAGAACTCCGGAGAGGGGAAGACGGAGTGAATCCCGCGTACCTATCTCCGCTCGCAAATCACTTGTGGCAGTCGACACTCTTTGCCGTCGTTGCAGGTTTACTCACCCTGGCACTGCGGAGAAATCCGGCGCGAGTGAGGCATGCAGTCTGGCTGGTGGCGATGTGTAAATTCCTGGTCCCGTTTTCTCTGCTCGTCGGGCTTGGGGAAAGCATTCGATGGCGGCCGGTTCCGGGTACGGCGGCGTCCGGCCGGGACTCGGTAGTGAGTAGCGTCGGCCTGCCATTTACCGCCTCGCCGATTTCGCCCCCAGTGTTGGCGACTCCCGCGGCAAGCGAGTTTCCGGTTATTCTCGTGTGCGTTTGGGTGTGCGGGTTCCTCGGGATTGCCTGTTCCTGGTGGATACGCTGGCGGCGTATCAGGTCCGCTGTCGCCGCCGGAACGCCGGTGTACCCGGAATTGCCGCTCAGGACTGTGTCGTCTCCTTCCTTGCCGGAACCGGCAGTTTTTGGCGTCTTTCGTCCCGTTTTGCTGCTTCCCGAAGGCATTTCCGACCGCCTGAAACCGGCACAGATGCAAGCCGTCGTAGCCCACGAACTCTGTCACGTCCGCCATCGGGATAACCTCATCGCGACGATTCAGATNNTGGGGGAGGAACGCGAACTCGCCTGTGACGAAGAAGTGCTGCAAGTCTTCACCGAGCCGCGAATTTACGCAGATGCCATTCTCACCGTGTGCAAGCTGTACGTGGAATCGCGGCTCGTGTGCGTTTCCGGCGTGTCGGGGTCGAATCTCACGAAGAGGATTGAGGCCATTATGTCCCATCGTGCAACGGTAAGTATGACTTCGTGGAAGAAGACGGTATTCGCGGCAATAGCGGCGGCGGCGCTGGCAACGCCGATCGCCATCGGCATTGCGAATGCGCCCGCTTTGAAGGCCCAGGTCCGGCCAGCAGGTCAATCCGGCGTGGGAACACGGCGGAAATTCGAAGTGGCATCGGTGAAGCCGAGCAAAGATTGCAGCGATGCCATCGGTATTCCGCAGCCTCCACGTTCCGGCCTCAGGTCGGGCAACGGTCCGGCGGCGATGGCAAAAGGAGGAGTACCCGCCGCCGCGTCACAGGCACGCCTGGATACCTGCGCTAACCTGATACAACTAATCCGTACCGCGTATGTCACGTTCGCGGGCGGCAGGCAGCCCACCGGCAACACCTACGGCGGCGCCGTGCCGATTGAGGGAGGGCGGGCCTGGATCAGGTCGGAATCCGACCTCTACCAAATCAGCGCGAAAGCGGACGGTCCGGCAAGCCAGCCTGTGATGAACGGACCCATGATGCAGGCCCTGCTCGAAGACCGGTTCAAACTGAAGATTCGCCGCGAGACCAGAGAAGGAGCGGTCTATACACTGGTCCTGGCGCAGGGCGGCCCCAAAATCCAGCGGACTCCGGAGGGAAGCTGCACTCCGAGGGCTTTTCCTATGCCGACGCTTGCCCCGGGCCAGGAATTCTGTAGCGAAAGGTTTGGAAGGAACGGTCCGAACGCGACCATTGATCGTCAGGCCATGACGCTCGACGACCTCTCCACTTTTCTCTTCATTGTGACCGACCGACCGGTGGTCAACAGGACGGGACTCGCCGGGAGATTTCATATTCATTTGGAGTACACGCCCGATGAAACGACGCCTGGCGGCGCCCAAATGCTGGCGAACGCCAGTCGCGGCGACCCGCCAGGGAGTCCAACAGCGGCTGCGGATCCCACAGGTGCTCTGTCCATCTCTACCGCGGTGCAACAACAGCTGGGGCTGAAACTGGACGCGGCGAGAGGCCCACGGGATTACCTTGTCATCGACCACATTGAGCGGCCATCGGCAAATTGAATTCAGGCCCCTGAAGCAGGATTTGCAACTGCAGTATGTGCAAACGACACACCTTCTGTGCCGCGTTCGGACTTTGAAATCGTCGCTCCGTATGCCTGCGCGTCGTGTTTGACGACGCCGTGGAGCGCGTGATCGATTCCGAGCGGCTCTGAGAGGTGAGCTGTACGGCCCGCTCCGCGACCTCTCCTTGTTCAACCGGGTCGCGGTCGATCAGGGTGCCCACACTCTGGTCTGGCCGAACGGAGCCGACTTCGACCCGGCGACACGTCACGACTGGCCCGATTGCGGACCGCGTTCATCGAAATGGCATCGCATTGGGAATCCGGCTCCGCCTGACCAAGCGGAATTCAGTTATCGGTCGGCTTCTCCTCGATATGATCGATCACGAGCACCCGCACTGGCCGCTTCCGAAGTTCCATCTTCAGCCCCAGTTGCTTCTCCATCGCTTCGGGCGCCGACAGCGCGCCAGTTGGTTCCGACGCCGTGCCGCCAGCCGCCGACCCATCGTTCCCCCGAAACTGTGCCGCTTTACTGAAACTCAGCGTGAAATCCCATCCGCCTTCAAGGCCCGTCGCATCCAGCACATCGCTGTGAATGTATCCGCTCGCGAGATACGGCAACTCCTGCGCAAAATAAGCCATCGACACATTGGTGCATGTGAAGAGTCGTCCCAGCACCGGATTCGTGCTGCGCGGTTCAACCCGGGCAAGGGTCGGAGGGCCTTCTTTACACCCCGAACGCGACGCCGGATCGGCCTTCTTCAACTTCGGCTTCGACGCGGTCATGGCATAAGCCGGCATGGGCCGCTCCTCATAATGCGCGGCCAGCCTGAATCGTTCCGCGAGCAACGTCCTGAACATCGACATGAGCGAATCGGCGTCGGCATCGCCGTCGGCTGCCATGGCCTCCGGCGCCTTTGCGACTATATCCCAGCGATCGGAATCGACGAATCTGGGCGCGCCGACAATCATTTCGCCGGTAATGCCCCACGCGTCCGCAATCAGCGATCGCAGCGTTGTGCCGCGAACGTTTACGCGGCCGTTGGCTTCCATCTGAAAATCGTCGCCGTGGTAATCGGGAGGGCTCGGCTTCACGTCGGCTACCTCGAACTCGGTCGGCAGTGGCGGAAAAGCCTTGTCGACCGCGGGCGAATTGGCGGTGGGCGTCCGGTTCACGCTGTCCACAACGACCACAGGCATGGAAACCATCGACGGGTCCAGCTTAAGTCCGAACTTTTCGAGCGCGTCGAACAGGCTGACGATCTGCGATCCCGGAGCGGTCGCGGTCCATCGGCGTGAGTATTTGAAGTCGAAATCCCATGCGCCCTCAAGGCCGGTCTGATCGACAACCAGATTGTCTGTGAGGTAGTACCACGCGCCATCGATCTTGCCGAGATTCGACACCAATGCCTCCATGGTCGTATTTCGGCACGTAACCTCGATGAATTCCTCCGCACCGCCGGATTGGCAACGGCTCTCGCCTGAACCGTCCGATTGCTTCAACAGCAGGTGCTTCCCCGCCATCAGCGCCCACGCCGCTACGGGCTTCGTGTCGTTATGTGCGACGAGGCCGAAGCGCTCCGCCAGAAGCGCCCGCAGCATCGGCTTCACGGTTTCGGCGGTAGTGCCAGCCGGAACCTTCGCCCGAACATCGAAGCGGTCCATTTCGAGCCAGTTCGGACCGCCCAGCACCTTCTTCGCATCCACGCCGTAAGCGATGCGCACCAGATCCAGCATCGTCGCGTGGCGCAGACGGTAGGTGCCGCCGCGCATGAGTCCGCCGCTTACTTCTCGTGCATCCCAACCTGTCGTATGCGCGCTGGGACGGACGGCGGCGAGTTCGAATCGTGGCGTGGCTTCCGGAGTTTCGGCGAACCCGGGAATCTCCGTGAGCGATGTCAGGCAGATTGCCGCAAACACTAACCGCTTCACGCCCGCCCTCTCAGTTCCCGCAGCGCATCTGCGGCGATCCACCGCGCCGAGGGCGTTCCCTGCACCCGGACGCGCTCCGCGCATTCCATCGCCGCCACCCGCAGCGCCGCATTCCGCTTCCCGATATTCCGCAGCGCCCAATTCACGCCTTTCTTCACGAAATTCCGCTCGTCGAACGCATACCGCTCAATCAGCGGCAGCGCCTCCAGAAAAACCCGGTCTTCCGCTTTCTTATCGTGCACCGCCAGGGCTGCAATCGTGGCAAACGCCGCGCGCCGCACAAACTCCCCGCGTCTCGGCGCCCACTTCCGGATCTGCGTCCACGCATGCGGCGACCGGTCGAATAAATTGCAGCAGCACGCGTCGCATTCGGCCCACGAATCGAAATCCCGCGCCCATCGATCCATCACCGCGCGCGTGATCGCATCAGGGTCTCCAATCAGGGAAGCAACAATACGCGCGTCGAGAATGCCCGTTTCCCACAGCGCTTCGGCCAGAGCCTGGTCCCGCCCCACGCTCCTCGCGATCACCCGCATTTGCGGCGTATTCAGGCCCAGGGTCTTCACGGCCGGAATCCCGAAGCGCTTCATGCCTTCGATAGCGGCCGGAATATCCACCTCGCCTGCCGCGAGCCGCATGTCGCGAAGAACTTCCTTCAGCCTTCCCGCGCCCGTTCCCCTGCCGCTCGCCATCGCGCCTAATCCGGATTGAACTCGAACGTCTCGCCTTCGGAATGAAAAACGATATGTCCGCCCGTGAGCGCCCTGGGGTCCTTCGGCAAATGCATGAACACGGCCCCGTCCGTCGATTCACCTTGCGCCAGCCGCACCTGCGCCAGCGTGATCGCCGAAGCCGCCGCGGCCGCCCTCATCCTGACCGACGCTCCGAACCCCATCGCGCCCTGTCTGCGCTGTTCATAGCCATTGTTCGAGCGCATGTTCGGAATCGCGTACAGCGACTTCTCATACGACGTGATCAGTTTCGCCACGTCGCTGCCCGACGCGTGCTCCAGCATCACGTCCACAACGGTGTCTGCCGGCAGTCCGTTGATGACCTCCGAACCGCGCACGTACTGGAAATCCTCGGGCTTCACCGTCCAGTGGATCTCCGAGCCGTTTGCGATCGAAACCTGTATCAAGCCATACCCTTCGATCTGGACCGGCATGTGCGTCACAATCACGGTCAGTCCGCGGCGCGTCAGCGTCTGGAACTTCTCGCCGTTCGATTCGTATTCGATGACCTGCGCAATCGCCGCCGCCGCAACAAGAGAAGTGGCGGACAGGAGGGCTGTGCGCATGGCAATTCGGGGGAATTTCATCGAAGAATCCAGATTAGCGCGATAGCCGGGCTGGCCCCCTCCCTCCCGGCAAGTTCGCTAGGTCGTCATCTTTCTATAGGCATCGAGGCAGCGCTGCGCGGTATCGAATTCCGAATAATCGCTGCCCTCCTGCTCGATCAGGAAGTATTCGGCGCCGCCGGTCTTCTCCGCCGCCGTCAGGACGGCTTTCCACGGCACCGCGCCCTCGCCGAACAGCACGCGATAGCCGCGTTCCTTGTTCCAGTCCTTCAGGTGCAGAGAGTTGATGCGCCCCGGATTCGCGTTCACCCACGCCACCGGATCGCCTCCCACTTCCACGCAGGTGCCAACGTCGAATTGGAGCATGAAGTCCTTCGGCGTATTCGCGGCTATTACCTCTATCGGGCGCGGCCCGCCGTTGGTCGAAACGAATTCCGCCTGGTGGTTGTGGTACCCGCCGCGCAGTCCGGCGGCGCGCAGGGTTTCAAGAGCGGGCCCCAGGGTTTCCACCGCCAGCTTTTTCCAGTCGTCGGGATTGGTTGAGCGAATGGAGCTCGCCAGAACGACAAACTTGCCGCCGATGGCGTGATTGAGATCGATGGTCTTCTGCAGATTCGCCGCCTGAAAACTCGGCAGATTGTTGTGTGTCGAGTGGCACACGATGCCCAGGTCGTCCAGCAGTTTTTTCATATCCTTCGCCTGATCCATCGTCCAGGTGTAGTAAGGCGAGAAAAACTCCACAACCTGGTATCCCATGGCAGCGACCTTCTTCACGGTGCCCGTGGGATCGGCCGCGAGCGCCGACCGGACCGAGTACAATTCCAGCCCGATGGGCGTCTTTTTGCTTTGCGCGAACGCGGCTGGCATGGTGATCGCGGATGCCGCCGCGGCAACCAGAAATTCACGGCGTGTGGCTGACATAACGAAGCAACGATATCACACTTTGGCGGTCGCCGCGCGCGGAAAAAAATTATGGTACCCGGTAACATTGCGCCACCGGAATCGGTCTGCTAGTATCGGTAAGGCAAGTGATTGATCCCGCGTACTCTTGCCTGAAGGACCATCTAAATTTCCACCCATGGAGTGCAGGCAGCAAACTTAATGAGCTTTACCGTGTTTTTGGGCAATTTGCCCACTTGGGTCACCGCCGACGACATTAAACAATGGCTGACGGCGGAAGATCTTGTCTCGGATTCGGTTAAGGTGATCCGGAACCACGAAACGCAGGAATCCAAAGGATTCGCCTTCGTGGAGGCTCCGACATCTGACGAAATGCAGGCGATTATTCGCCGATTCGATCGCGCGCCGCTGGAGGACAAGATCCTCCGCGCTAATCCCGCTCAACCCACGAAGGGCGCGGTTGCGGCGAAAGGCGCCGCGCCGGCCGCCGGCGCGCCAAGGCCTGACGCTCAACGCCAGCGCACCGAACGCCGCCCGGCTGGCGGCAGTGCTTCCCGCAGGCGTGAAAACGAGCCGAAGAGCGCTTTTGCGACGGAACTCGCAAAGGCTCTCTGATCGCAGTTCGTTTTTCGTTCGCGGCCGATCGGCAAGAATCGGGAGTCTTCGGCTCCCGCGCACACCCGTGAAGAACCAGCCACAGGTGGCTCGTTCTTCCGCGGGGCTTTTCCCTCGTTTTTGAGCCGTTTCCCGCTACGGTTGCCGCCGTGCAATAATCCGGCAGATGCATGTGCACGTTCCAGGCGCCGCCCTGTTGGTCGCCACGATCGGGTTTGGCGCAACCATTCTCGCCGGCCCGGCAAGCGCCGATCAGTCTCTGGCCCGTTCGCTTGCCGAATCGAACGTCAATCAGCAATACGTCGTCGAAAGCGTCTCGATTTCGGGCGTGGAATTCTCTCGCTATCGCGACTCGAGGCTCTCTTCCGGCCTCAGGCGCCGCCTCGCCGGCCTGGTTGGCGCGCCATGCGACATGGCCGCTATTGGCGATCTTTCCGCCAAAATCCGCAGCACGCTGCACCTGCAGGACGTCAGAGAGCACCTTTCGCGCGGAAGTTCACCGGAGCGGGTGCGTGTCGATTTTGAAATTGTCCACAAGGATTACTCCTTCGACCTTTCCGTTCCCCGTTTTCTGTACGATTCCGACCAGGGCTGGACCACCGAACTGAACGCCAGCGCCCGCGCACATCAGCAATCCATCGAGGTCGGCCTGGGCAGCAACGGCGACGATCTGGTGGAACGCTTTACCGGTTTTTCAACGCGTTACGCCGATTCCCACGTCTTCTCCGACCGGATCGGATTCTCCATCGGGATAGAGGGGTACCACGATCTCTGGAACCCGGCCACCCGCCGCGCCGTTGCCGCCGAATCTTCTCTCAACGATTCCGTCGCCGGCGCGTCCAATTCGTTTGCCCTGTATCGAACCAGGCGCAACATCGCCCCCGCGGTTACCTTTGCTCTTTCCCGGGAACTTTCGGTGTCCGTGGGCGCAAGTTTTGAAAGGATGGGTATGGAAGCCCCCTCGCCTTCCGGCGGTGAAATGTCCATGAGCGCCAACGTCGCCACGGCCGACGTCAATTTCGGTTACTCCGTCGAAGACGGGACCGACCTGCAACGATGGGATGGCCGCTATGGTCTGCGCCTCGCCACCCGCGAGCTGGGTTCCGATTACGTCTATAGCCGCCAATACCTCTCTGTGCGTTACGAATGGAAATCCGGCCGCCGCATCGTGTCCGACCGCATGATTGCCGGCATGATTACGGGACACGCCCCACTGTTCGAGCGCTTCGCCCTGGGCAACAGTTCCACGCTGCCGGGATGGAACCGCTACGCCATCGATCCGCTAGGTGGCGACCGCATGGCGCACGATACCGTATCCTGTGGCTATCAGTTCCAGCAGGGAACCGCCGAAGCGTTTTACGACGCCGGGATCGTCGGCGACGGCGACCGGCTCGGAACGCTGCGGCACTCTGTAGGGCTTGGATTCCGGCAGAGCATCTTTAATATTGCGATGGCTTTCCCCGTCTATCAGGGACGCATCGCACCGGTCTTCATGGCTGGGATGAACTATTGATTTCGCGCCGCTCCACACTGGCGTTCTGCGCGGCTCTTGTGGCCGGCATGGGGATGTGCGCCTTTGCGGTCGAATACAACGTGCTCCGCCTCGCGGCGCGCCTCGATGGTGACGTGCTCCACGTCTCCGCTCCGAATTTCACCTTCCTCAATGGAAAGCCGCTGGAGCGCCTGAAGGACGGCGCTTCGATCGCGTTCATCGCGCAGCTGACCGTTTCGAGTTCGCCGAATTACGTGGTGCCGGACGCCCGCTCGGTCGCCCGCTTCGCCGTCAGCTACGACATTTGGGAGGAGCGCTTCTCGGTCACGAAAATTACCGACCGCCCGGATCAGAGGCGGACCGTGTCGCATCTCCCCGGCCCCGAAGCCGAGGCCTGGTGCTTCAATAATCTCGCCATCAATCGCTCCGACGTGCCGACGGACAAGCCCTTCTATCTGCAACTCGACCTTCGCGTCGAGGACCCGCGCGATCAGGCCGGCGTCATTGGCGAAACCGGGATCAGTATCGCGCGCATGGTCGAAATCTTCAGCCGCCCGGTGCGCGAGAAACAGGTCCACTGGCTGCTCAACAGCGGCCCGGTGCGCGTCGAAGACCTGCGCAAGGGGATGCGCTTTTGAGCGTGACGGGAGCGCACCGAAGGATCTGCGCAGTCGGTTGCGAACGGGGGGTGCAAAAGTGAGCCTGCGGACGCGCCTCGCCCTGATTTTCATTGCGGCGACCCTGGTTCCCCTCGGACCCACCATCTGGCTTACGACCAACCTGTTCGAGCACAGCCTCGGACCCGTCAATCAGCTCGCCTCGGTTTCACGCGCGCTCGAAAAGACCGGCCGCCAGTATTACCAGCAGGCTTCCGAACGGCTGAAAGAGGATGCCGAGGCTGGCCGCATCGCGCCAAAGGTTTATTCCGGCGCATACTTGCCCGACGCCGTACGCGAATTCCGCGACAGCAACGAATACGAGCGGTTCACTCTCACAGGCGATGGCGGATCGCAGATTCGCTATCTGGTGCGTGGCGTCGGGGGCGATTCCGACGCCGTCGGAGTCTGGGAGCAACCGCTGGGCATTCGCATGGACGATCTTTCGCGCGAATATCACGACGCGCGCGGCACCGTAACGCTCGATCTGCGGCGCGGATACTTCCTCACCTGGGGCTTGCTCGTGGCGCTGATCTGGCTGGTGGCATTGGCCATCGTCTGGATCGTGGCAACGCGCTTCAGCCGCCCGATCGCGAACCTGACAGAGGCGCTGCGGGCACTGGCTGGCGGCAACTTCCGCGTTCGCGTGCCGAACGACCGCACGGATGAAATCGGCCTCGCCACCCAGGCCTTTAACCGCACGGCCACGGAACTGGAACAGAGCCGCGACCGCCTCGTCTATCTGACGCAGCTGGCCAGTTGGCAGGTGCTGGCGCGAAAAATGGCGCACGAAGTGAAGAACTCGCTCACGCCGATCCGTCTGACGGTGGAAGAAATGGTGGCTCGCGAAAGCGCGCCGGACACACGCGAAGCCGCTTCCGGCCGCCGTGCTTTCCTTGAGCAGGCAGCCTCCATCGTCGTCGACGAAATCGAATCTCTCGAACGCCGCATCCGGGCTTTTTCCGAGTTCTCCTCCGAGCCGCCCGTATGCCCCGAACCGCTCGATATCGCGGCAATCGTCGAAGAACGCATCGCGTTTCTTAAGACGGCGCATCCCGAGGTCGGCTATCTCGTCGAAGCCGCGGCGAACACGCCCAGCGCGCTCGCCGATCAGGACCTGGTGAAAGGCATCCTGGTCAATTTGCTCGAAAACGCCGCGGAAGCTGCGGGAGAAGGAGGTCGCATTCTCGCGAAGGTCGCGCCCATCGACGGCCGCGTCGCGATCGAAGTACACGATTCCGGCCCCGGCCTGAGCGATCTGGCGCGCAAGTCGCTTTTCCAGCCGACGATTTCCTTCAAGAAACGCGGCATGGGCCTCGGCCTTTCCATCGCCCGAAAGAGCGCCCTGCTTTCCGGCGGCGACATTCTGCCGATCGCGGGCGAACTCGGCGGCGCGGGCTTCCGCGTCATTCTGCCCACCGGTGCCAGCCACGCCGATGACCACGAATTCGGAGCCGAACATGCCATTGCGGCGTATCCTGGTCGTTGACGACGAAGAGAACATCGGCCGCTCTCTGCGCATGATCCTGGAGCGGGAGGGCTACCAGGTGAACGCCGTCCATTCGGCCGCCCAGATGCGTGCGTTTCCCGAGCGCGCCCGCATGGATCTGTACATGCTCGACGTCCGTCTGCCGGATGCCAGCGGCATCGACCTGCTGCGCGAACTCCAGACGACCGAAATCACCGCGCCGGTCATCATGATATCCGGCCACGCGACCATTGCCGACGCCGTCGAAGCCACCCGCGCCGGTGCCTTCGATTTTCTCGAAAAGCCGCTCGGGCGAGACCGCGTTCTGGTGGCCGTGAAGAATGCGCTCGATCAGTGCACGCTGAAGCTGGAGAACAAGCGCCTGAAGGAAGCGGTCGGGCCCGGTACGCGGATGATCGGATCGAGTCCCGCCTTCGAGCGCGCGCTCGAACAGGCGACCATGGCCGCGCGATCCGATGCCCGCGTGCTGCTGATCGGCGAATCCGGCACGGGCAAGGAGTTGTTGGCCGCGCACATCCACGCGGCGAGTCCGTTCGCCTCGGGGCCGTTCGTCAAGGTGAACTGCGCGGCGATTCCCGGCGAGTTGATCGAGAGCGAACTGTTCGGTCACGAGAAGGGTTCGTTTACCGGCGCGACGGCCATGCGCCGCGGCAAGTTCGAGTTGGCCGACAACGGCACCTTGTTTCTCGACGAAATCGGCGATCTGCACGCCAACTCGCAGGCCAAACTGCTGCGCGTGTTGCAGGAAGGCGAGTTCCACCGCGTCGGAGGAGAGCAGACGATTCGCGTGAACGTTCGCGTGCTCTCCGCCACCAATCGCGATCTGACGGCCTTGGTCGCACAGGAGAAATTCCGCGAAGATCTCTACTACCGNNTACTACCGCGTCAGCGTGGTGCCGATCCGCGTACCCGCGCTGCGTGAGCGTCCGCAGGATATTCGCCCGATGGCCGAATATTTCCTCGAAGACTTCTGCGTCCGCAACGGTTTCCGCAAGCGGTCGTTCGATCCGGAGGTCTGGGACGCCTTCCTCGAATACAAGTGGCCAGGCAACGCCAGGGAATTGCGCAACGCGGTGGAGCGCATGGCGATCCTTTCGCCGGGCGAAACGCTGACGGCCGCGGCGATTCCGCTGGAACTGAAGCTACAGCGTGAATCGGGCGGCGGACGATCGAGCGTGCAGGAAGCCCGCGAANNTGGAACGTCTCCGGCGCCGCGCGGGCGCTGGGAATGGAGCGGACGAATCTCCACAAACGTATTCGGGCGTTGGGGTTGGTACGTGGGAAGTGAGCGGATCTCAACTACCCGGCGTAACGCTATACGGTGGGCGAAACGGCGCGGACCGGGCCGGCATTTCGGTGCCGCGAAAACGGTCGGCCACTCTTGTCGCAATCACCTTATTAACCGCCACCATTGGCATGGTGGCGCACGCCCAAAACGCGTCCGGGTTCACGATCGATGGACTGTGGCTGACCGACGGTTACGGCGAGCTGATTGATATCAAGCGGAATTCGCTGCAGATCTACGAGGTAACGGGGGTGAGTTGCATCGCTGCGGGCACCGCGAAACGGCGTCCCGGAACGAGAACGGGAGAAATAGTCTTCGAAGGCGGATCGACCGGCATGCTTCGCCTGACGCCAGGCGAAGTTGGCGGCACGCTTTCGATGCACGCCGGAGGCGTCTCTGGCGTCGCGCTTCGGCGCACAACGGCGCTGCCGGAAACTTGCAGTCGCAAGACGCCGGATACCCCGGAATCGAATTACGAAGTGTTTTGGCAAACCTTCTCCGAGCAATATCCGTTTTTCGCACTCCGCAAAATCGACTGGACCGCTGTGGACAAGGAGTTCCGACCAAGGGTAACGGGCAGCACGAGTCCGTCCGAATTGTTCCAAATCCTGCGGCAGATGATCGAACCGTTTTCTGACGCGCATACCGGGATCGTTCGGAAATGCCGACTCTACGCTTTATGGGGAATCCGACAGAATGTCGTGGTCGATCCGCAGGCGAGGGTGTCGTCCGGTCGTTCGAGAACGGTTCGTTGCGCGAAACGGACGTCATCGCCCGACGAGGCGAGCGCATGATTACAGCGGCGGAACTTTGGGCGGAAGTGGACCGGCGTTTGCCTCCGCCTGCCGCGCAGTAAGCCCGCCGCGCACGACCCGCTTTCATGTAATCTAAGTAGAGGCAAAAATCATGCAAAGACGAACCTTCCTCGCAACGACTCTGGCCACGACCGCCGCGTCCGCCCTGGCCAAACGCGCAAATGCGCAGATTTCTGCCGCGAAACCGCCGGTGCGCGTCGGCGTGGATATCTACAGCATCCAGTCGCAGAACTACACGCCCTTCCAGTCGCTCGACTATTGCAGCAAGCTGGGAGTAAAGGTCGTCCACTTCAGCGAGATCCGGTTCCTCGGCAATCTGGAACCCGACAATCTGCGCAAAGTCCGCGACTACGCACGCAACCTCAATATAGACGTCGAAATCGGCATGCGCTCCATCTGCCCCTCGTCCACAATGTTCGACGCGACGCAGGGCACGGCCGAAGAACAGCTTGGCAAGATGATCCAGTCGGCGAAGATCATCGGGTCTCCCATCGTGCGCTGTGTGCTTGGCAGTTCGGCTGAGCGATCCGGCAAGCTTCCGCTCGAAGGCCATATCGACAACACAATCAAAGTGCTGAAAAACATCCGCAGCCAGGCGATGGACAACGGCATTAAGATCGCGATCGAGAATCACGCCGGCGACATGCAGGCGCGCGAACTGAAGACGCTGATTGAAGGCGGCGGGAAGGAATTTGTGGGAGTCTGCATCGATTCCGGCAATCCGATGTGGACGCTTGAGAACCCGCACCTGACGCTCGAAACGCTGCATCCCTATGTTCTGACCAGCCATGTGCGAGATACCTATGTGTGGATGACGCCGAACGGCGTCGCGGTGCGTTGGTGCCGCACGGGCGAGGGCAATATCGATATCGATGGCTACATCAAGCGGTACGTCGAGTTGTGTCCGGGCAAGGCCGTCTCCGCGGAAGTGATCGTGCAGGCGCAGCCACGTATGTTCGCGATTCACGATCCGAAGTTCTGGGAACCTTACAAGACTACGCCGGCGTGGGAGTTCGAACAGTTCCTGGAACTCGCGGAAAAGGGTGTTGTTCCCCCCGGCGCGGCGCAGATGCAGGGCGGTGGACCGGGCGGCGGCGGACCCGGCGGTGGTGGCCGCGGCGCGGCGGGCGGCAGTGGCGGACGCGGCGGAGGCGGTGGCCGCGGCCAGGTCAGCCCCGAAGTTCAGGCGCAGCGCCTCGCGACACAGCGCGAAGATCTCGAAGTCTCCATCAAGTACACAAAGGATCTGGTTGCGCGCCTCTGACGCGCCACCGTCGGTTCAAATGAAAAAAAANNCGCCCACCTGAAGGAAATCGAAGATCTGAGCATCCGCAGCGTGCTGGCGCGTCAGGAGGAACTCGGATTTACCGTCAGTACGGACGGCGAGTTTCGCCGCACCAACTTCATGAGCGATTTCTGGGATTCGGTCGATGGGTTCGCGCTGGATGAAGACGCCATCGGGCATTCGTGGAAGGCCGGTTCGGCATCGGGCGCGGCGCCCAGCCACGTTCCCGGAATCGTCAACGGCAAACTCCATCGGACGCGCCGCCTCACTGCGACGGAGACGCCGTTCCTTCAGGCCAACAGCCGAACCGACGTGAAGGTAACGCTTCCCAGTCCGAACCAGTTTCCGTTCATCTCGTTCAAGAAGGGCGTGACGGATAAAGTCTATGCCAACCATTCCGCGCTTCTTGCCGACATCGTCGCCATCCTGAAAGGCGAGGTCGCGGCGCTGGCGGCTGATGGCGTCCAATACATCCAGATCGATACTCCACGCTACTCTTATTTCCTTGACCCGAAGTGGCGCGATTGGGTGCGAACGGAAATCGGCGTCGATCCCGACGCGGCGCTCGATGAAGCGATCGCCGCCGAGAATACATGCTTCGACGCGGCCAGAGCATCGGGCGCGACGCTGGCGATGCATCTCTGCCGCGGCAACAATCGGAGCAACTGGTACGCGCAGGGCGGCTACGACGCCATCGCCGAGAAGCTCTTCAGCGAACTGCGTGTCGACCGGTTCCTGCTGGAGTTCGACGACGAGCGTTCGGGCGGCTTTGAGCCTCTGCGTTTCATTCCAGCGGGGAAAACGGTTGTGCTCGGGCTGGTAAGCACCAAGCGGCCGGAGATGGAGACTTCCGAAGGCCTCATCCGGCGAATCGAAGAGGCGTCGAAGTACGTGCCGATGGAAAATCTGGCGCTGAGTCCGCAGTGCGGCTTCGCCTCCGTGATGGAGGGCAACCTCGTCACGGAGCAGACGCAGTGGGACAAGCTAAAGCTGGTGGCCGACACGGCGCGCCAGGTCTGGCAAAGCTAGCCACTTTTCTTTGCGACTGAATGCCACGACAATTCGCGCGGCGAACCGTCGATTTGGATTCGCTTGTGAAGGGACACTGGGTTCCAAGAGCGGGTACGGGTGTGGAGAATCTCCCGGGGAAAAAACTCGAGGGGCACGCCGAACGTTGTTTGATATGCTGGGAACGGCCACGAGCGGGAGTAATTCAGTGGTAGAATGCCAGCTTCCCAAAATGGCGGTCGATTGAAAACAGAGAACATAAGGTTTTCCTCGCATTGTTCTGGCCACTGAAAACAAAGCAGTTTTTGTTCGGGTTTCTGCGTCGTTTGCGGGTGGTGTTCAAAGTGGTGTTCGGTCGTTTTGACTGGTTCTCGATGACGCGCCTTACCTGCACATGCCAGTTCTCGTCATTCCACTTTACGATAGAGCTGCCGTATCGGCATCCCACCACCACAACATGCTGAATACCCTACAGGCTTCGCGCCAGGCGTCGTAGGTGCTCGATTGCATCGGTCGTGAGGATGTGCTTTTTCCGGTCCCTTTCCGGTGATCTCGACGCAACAGCAGCCCATGAAAATGGGCATCATATTCGCTATTCATTCGCCCTCGCACTAGCTAGGGCATCCCTCTAAAGGTGTTCTGTCTAGTACTGCCACGGGCTAATTGACAAATCAGTCTGGGGTGGGCGATGATGAAGACGATTCCGGTGAATGCTCAATGTATTTTCACGCGGAAGGGATTGAGTGGGAGTGAGGTTGAAATTCGTGACTCGCTTAGCGAATTAGATCTCACATTGGCGATGGCATCCTTAAAGATGCCCTGACCTCCTGCAAAGATCGTGGGCGAGCATTTTATTTCCCGTGCCGGCAATATAGCCAAGGCAAAAACAAAGACCGCTCTCAAGGCGGTCTTTTTTTGGCAACAAATTACTTGCCTCACCACTATTTTCGTGATATGCTTTAAGCATGGATACGGAAATCTCCTCTAAAGTCAATGGCTTGATGGCGGCGGTAAAGTACTACAGTGACCCTCTTGTGTGCATCAGCGAGGTCGCAGCCGTCAAATGGCCTAAGGGCGAAGCTGTATGCCCGCGCTGCGAAGGCAAAGAGCACTTCTGGCTTTCGACGCGGTTGATGTGGAAGTGCAAGGCGTGCAAGAAGCAGTTCTCCGTCAAGGTCGGGACGATCTTTGAGGACAGCCCGGTCGGTCTGGATAAGTGGCTTTGCGCCATGTGGATGATTGCTAACTGCAAGAACGGCGTGTCCAGTTACGAGATCGCCCGCGCGTTGGAAGTAACCCAGAAGACGGCGTGGTTTATGGACCACCGCATCCGCTACGCCATGCACCACGGGACCATCAATAAGATGTCTGGAACCGTCGAGGCGGACGAAACCTTCATCGGCGGAAAAGCGCGGAACATGCACGCTTCGAAGCGGGAACAAAAGATCAAGGGACGCGGGCCAATGGGCAAGGAAATAGTCTTTGGCCTTCTGGACCACGAAACGGGCAAGGTCCACACGAAGCACGTCAGCACCCGCCGAAAGAAGGACCTTCAGCCGATCATTCGTGAAGTGGTGGAACCGGGTTCGGAACTTCATACCGATGCGCTCGAAAGCTACGCCGGTCTGGACGAGTACACGCACAAGATTGTGGACCATGCCGAAGCCTACGTTCAGGACAACGTACATACCAACCGGATGGAAAACTTCTGGTCGCTTTTGAAGCGGACCATCAAAGGCACGTACGTGAGCATTGAGCCGTTCCATTTATTCAGATACCTTGACGAGCAGTCGTTTCGATATAATGAGCGTCACGCGACAGACGCGGAGCGCTTCCATAAGGTTCTCGGATCGGTCGCCGGGAAGCGCTTAACCTGGAATACTCTGACCAGTCAGGAGGTAGGGTGACACACGCGACAGACAAGGCAGAGGCAGACATTAAGGCAACGCCAGAATACCGGAAGTTCAAAGCGCTCCTCCGCAAAGTGGTGAAGGCACCCCCGTTGCCACGAAAGTGGCATGATCGAGAATCGCCACGCGCAGGGAACCCGAATGCGGCGGGGCGAAAATCCAAACCGAAAGATACAGAATGACAACAGACTGGCGCATACTGCTCGGAAAGATCAGTCGGTCCCTCAATTCCATTACGGACGTATTGCAGCGCCAAGCAAATTCCAGCGCCGAACAGTATCATGCTCAGCAGATACCCTCTGTGCCAACATGACTGAGACACCCTGAGTGACCGCAATTAGTGAGCAGGGCGGGAAAGAGAAGAACTCAGGGATGACAACGACAATGACGAACGGCTCCGCTCGGCCGGGAGCAACGATAGAGGCGGACAAAGGGGAATGGCTGCTGGGGAATGGCGCGAAGGCTCGCACACCGCGGCCGAATCCGGAAGTCGTGGCGCGGGCGAAACGGCGCAGATTTACCGGGGAGTACAAGCAGCGAATCCTCGCGGCGGCGGATGCCGCGAAGGGAACCGGTGAGATTGGCGCACTGCTGCGGCGGGAAGGTCTTTACTCCTCGCTGCTGGCGACGTGGA
>PLEX01000029.1 GCA_003136575.1 Bryobacterales bacterium
ACCTGGTCGGCGGCAGCGTTCATTTCCGGGTCGTAACCCTCGCCAAGCACTCTCGGGTCCCCGATATAGGTTGTTGGCTGAATGAACTCCTGCCCTTCCAGATCCCATAAGATAATGCCCTGGGGCCGCACCGGCCGGGCCTGAAGCGAGGTGAGTATGTTCTGAGCCTGCGCGAGGATCTGGGTCTGGAAGTTCGGAATGTTCGAAACATTGAGCAGCGGATTATTCATGTAGCCGCGGGGGTTGATAGCGCTCGCGTGGCCGTGATCGGACATGAACCACAGGTTGATTGGGCGCCGGTCGGGCCAGTTTACGATATACGGGAACGCGGCCGCATACGCGGCGTAAGCCTCCGGGGCCAGGGCTTCGTTGTTTTCCGTCATGTTATTGGTGAAACGCATGGAGAAAGAAGCCGTCGCCGTCTGACCCGGCGCGACATTGAGCAGTTCGGGCTGGTTTTTGCAGACGTACGAATATCCGCAGCTCTGATTGAAGGAGACATTCGGATTCCCCGGAGTATTGCTCCAGATCGCGGCGCGGCCGGTGACGAAGCTGATGATGCTCAAAGGATTGGCGGGATTCAGGCCCTGCACGGAATTGGCGGGATCGAACTGGGACATATTCAGGCCCAGCGTGCTGACCATCGCTTCCGCCACAGTGTTCGTCGCGCTGTTGTTTGTAAATGCGATGTTCGCCGTTATGGTGGCGTTGGACGGAATGCTGTAGGTGACGGTGAGAACGAAGGAATCTCCGTTCGCGTTGCAGTTCTCAGTTACCGTATTCGCATTAAAAGTACCCGTGCAGGTAGGCGTGTAAAACACCGGCTGACCACCAGTCGGCGACGTTTCCCAGATATACGACATGAGTCCCTCGCCGTACATGTAGTTATAGTTGATTCCATTAAAAAGCACGGACTGCAGCCCGTTGGCGTATGTAGTAAACGAGATGCCGTTGCCTAGGACGACGACACTGGCACTTGCCGTCTTGGTGGGGTCTGCCTGCGACGTGCCGGTTACAGTAACTGCCGTGTTCTGTTGCAGACCGGTCGGCGCAGTGTATACTCCCGTATTTGAAATTGTACCCAGATTCGGATTCAGGCTCCATGTGACACCGTTGTTCGGCGAGCCTGTTACGGTTGGTGTGAAAACAACCTGGGCACCGGCGGCAATAGTGGCTGAGGCGGGGGAAAGCGTTATGGTCACTGGAACAAGCGTCAGCGTCGCAGTCGCCGTGAGGACGTGGTTGGACGCGCTAGTCGCCTGTACCTGCACTACCTGACCAACCATCAGCGGGCATGGTCCGGTATACGTTGCGGTATTGCCGCTTGGCACAAGGGTACCGACGGCCGGAGTCATGGACCAGACTACCCCTCCCACATTGGCGCCGCTGGTTACGAGCTGAACGCTTTGAGAGGAACCGGTGAGGGTAGAAAGAGCCGGGGTCAGATTTAAGGCGGGCTGCAGATTGATGGCGGCTGAGACGGCGTGCATCGTATCCAGTGCGAGCGACGCGGTGAGCGTAATCGTCTGGGCGGCGGCGATGACGGCGGGGGCGGTGTAGGTGGTGGTATTACCGTTTGTCACGAGCGTGCCTACCGCCGGACTCAGCGACCATATGACGGCGTTGTTAGGGGCGTTGTCCGTGGCCGTAAAAACCTGAGACTGCGATGGATTCAGCGAAACTGCTCCGGTATTTAACGATATCGAGAAGGCTGCCAGGGCCATGCTTTGGGTCATTAGCCCCATTGTGACCAAAGCGGCCAATATTTGTAGCGAAACGAGCGGGCTCGAGTTATGTGTTCTGCCGGTTGTGCTATCGATAGTTTTAAGTGAAGTATTAAGAAACATTATTCCGACCTCCACTAAAGTTATCGGCCGGAAGCGCCGACTATTGAGGCACGTCACGCAGACATCGCGGAATCAGGAGTTGTCCTACCGAACGGGACAAAGTGACCGGCGCTTGTGTTTTTAACGGGCGATGAACGGGGAAAAAACGCTCAACATTTCAACTTCCGGCGATGGATCGAATGGTGGTGGCGCGCTTCCGCCCTGGGGGGCGGCCGTTAGCAATCTTGCAAGAACCAACCATTCTGGCCCGGGGGAAGTGAGAATGCCGCGGTGAAAGTGGTCTGTTCTCGGCACGCGCGTCTCGGACCAGAACTGAGGCGGGGGAATTTCGGTCCAGGTGAATAAAGAACCCGGCCGGCAAGTCCCTTGAAACGGGGACTTGCCGGCCGGGTTCGGTGTGGTTCAAACGGTTTATTCCGACCTGGAATCAAAGCGGGCCGGCAGAGCCCGAACTTACGAGATTTCCTTCGAAATCGTAATAGCGTATCTGCGCTACGGGGAGGCCGGTAAGGTTCAGCGTGCAGGAGTTCGTGCCCAGAAATCCACCGTTTTCGCAATACAACTGGCTATTCGGCAGATCCGCCGCTGAGTCTGCGAAATATACCCGCATCTTGACGGGGTACTGGAGAACTGTGGCGGGCGTGCCGGTGAACGTGTAGTTGGCCCATGTGGACGAATCCGTCACGATCACGGTTCCCGCTTCGGAACGCGCCTGAAGAATCATCCCCTCAATATTAGACAACTGGACCGCTGAGAGCTGAAATGGCGTGCTGTAGAGGGCGATATCGCCAATTTTTTGCCCGATGTCGAAACCTGCGAAGGAGCTGTTCCAGCAGGCGCCGTTGCTGCAATTGGACAGATTCGTGGCCTGCGAGCCGTTCGGATAGGCAAAGCGCCACGTCTGCGGAGCAAAAAGGGAATTATACGACCCGTTCGGCGCGGCATAGGGCATGGTCGCAGACATGGTGCCAATGTAGCTCTGCTCCGGCATAAAAAGGCAGTCCGGATACGCCAGCTGCAGAGCGGCAAAAACAGAAGCGGGAAGGGGTGCTCCGCCGTCCCATACCGCCGAATCCACATAATAAAGAGTTGTCCCCCATCTCGAGTGGGCATATGCCACCTTTGAAAGGAGTAAATTAGTCACCTGTTGTACCTGTGCGGGGGTGTACATGGACTGTGCGCCATTTCCTCCGACAATCTGGCTCCAGGTATTCGGGGCGGTGCAGGCATAGAAGTCGTTCTGATAGCCGCCGTCAACCGCGATATAGTAGTCCTTGTAGTTGTTGTCCGCGTTGTAATTGCAGGTGGCGGGCAAGTTCGCCAGCAACCCCCATTGCAGATACTCCGGGCGAAGCGTGACGCCAACCTTCAGACCGGCATTCCCGAACAGCGCGAACAACTGATCGGCGGTCGCATTCATTTCCGGAGAATATCCCTCGGCAAGGACTCTCGGATCTCCGATATAGGTTGTAGGCTGAATGAACTCCTGCCCCTCCAGATCCCAGAGGATGATTCCCTGCGGCTGCACTGGCCTGGCCTGTATCGAAGCGATAATAGTCTGGGCCTGGGCGAGCACCTGCGCCTGGAAATTAGGTATGTTCGAAACGTTCAGGTTTGGCTGATTCAGATAGCCTCGGGGGTTAACCGCGCTCGCATGGCCGTGATCGGATATAAACCACAGAGAAATCGGGCGTCTGTCAGGCCAATTCACAAGGTAGGGAAATGCGGCCGCATACGCGGCATAGGCTTCCGGGGCGAGCGCGAGATTTGTCTCAGTCATGTCATGGGTGAATCGCATGGAAAATGACGCGGTAGCCGTCTGGCCGGGAGCGATATTCATCAACTGGGGCTGATTCTGACATACATAGGTATACCCGCAGCTCTGGTTGAACGAAACATTCGGATTTCCCGGGGTATTGCTCCAGATCGCCGCGCGGCCCGTGACGAAGTTGACGATGCTCAGCGGCGTGCTGACGTTGAGTCCGAGCACCGAGGCGGCGGCATTGAATTGCGTCATGTTCAGGCCGAGAGTGCTGATCATCGCCTCGGTAACGGTATTTGCTGCGCTGTTGTTTGTGAATGCGATGTTAGCCTGTATGGTTCCCGGCGCGGGAATACTGTAAGTGACAGTCAGGACCAAAGAGTCGGTGTTCGCATGGCAGTTCTCCGTCACGGTATTGTTGGTAAAGGAGCCGGCGCATGTGGGTGTGTACTGCGTTATCGCGCCGTTGGGAGGCTGCTCCCAGACAAGGGACAGCAGTCCCTGATTATATAAATAGTTATAGTTGATGCCGTCGAACACCAGAGATGCGAGGCCGTTGGAATTGGTTGTAAAAGAGAGTCCGTTGCCTTGAACCAATATGGCGGCTGAGGCGGATATAGCCGGATATGCCTGGGAGGTAGCGGTTACGGTGATCGTCGTGTCTGAATTGAGGGCCACGGGCGCGGTGTAAAGGCCCACTGCATTAATCGAACCAAGATTCGGACTGAGACTCCAGGTCACACCGGTATTAGCGGATCCCGTCACTGTTGGAGTAATAGCCAGCTGGTCGCCGGCCGGAAGAGTTCCCGACGCCGGGGACAAGGAAATGCTGACGGGGGCGAGCGTCAGGGTTGCCGTGGCGGTCAGGCTGTTATTTGTGGCGTTAGTCGCGGTAACTTGTACGATCTGGCTCGCCGCGAGCGCAACCGGCGAGGTATAGATAGCCGAATTACCGTTCGCTACGAGGGTTCCTACGGCCGGCATTACGGACCAAAGAACGCCGCCGACATTGGCGCCGCTCGTGACAAGTTGAACAGTCTGCCCGGGACCTGCAAGAGTAGCGAAAGTTGGAGTGACATTGAGCACGGGCAACAGGTTGATCGCGGCTGAAACGGTATGCAGCGGATCCATGACGAGTGACGCCGTCAGCGTAATCGTCTGTGCAGTTGCAACCAGAGCGGGCGCAGTATAGGTAGTTGTATTGCCGTTCGCCACCAGGGTTCCTACCGCCGGACTGAGGGTCCATAGAACGGCTGTAAGAGGCGGACCGGTGACCGTGACGGTGAACGCCTGCGACTGGGCGGGACGGAGAGAAACGACCGCAGTACTGATCGACATCGAGAACGCTGCAAGACCGCTTTTCTGGGTCAATATTCCGAGCACGGCGAGTATTGCCAATGAGCTTATCGTCGATAATCGGTTTCTTCGCGTTTCGCGGTCTGCTCCCCGGCTAAACGTGGTATCGGCATCATTATTATTATTACTTTGAAACGTAATCGTCATCTGGTTTATTGATCCCCTTTTAATTCCGACTCTCGAAGTTTTTTCCGAAAGACCCTCGCGGTCCCCTCCGCAAGGGTTGTAGCCCAAACCCGGCCCGCGGGACGAATCGAATCCTACTGGCAGGGCAGAGCAGTGGCCTGCATAGCCGCACTTCACTTCTCTTCTTGGCAAAAGGCAATGCCCGGCAAGCGATCCCCCGACGGGCGATTCGCGCGCGGGCGCCTGACCCTTACGTACCGATAACAACGGCGATATAGTCCGCCGACTCCGGATCGGGCGACCAGCCGGCACTGCCAATCATGGGCGGTACTGACGTCGTGCCCCGCTTCGCCCGGGAACGAGTGTTCGTTAGCGTGTCTCCCGGTCCGAGAACACCATTCGTGCCGCCTTCCAGCGTCCGGCCCTCATTTCTCCCCTCGGAAACGAGGACAGGGTTTTGAAACTTCAGGTCGCCGAACGCCACCATCGTCATCCTGTGAATGCATCCGGCTTCCATCCAGGGCATAAAGCCGCGCGCGGGGCAAGTGATAATAGTACTATAGAGCTATCCGGTGGTACCAGTACGCCAACGTTCTTAATGAAACCTTAATATTCAAAAGAGTTGGTTCGGCCGCTTGCTTTTTTTCTCTTAAAATCGGACATCGCCTTGCTGCGGAACTGGGAGGAATAGTACATTACCCGGGCGAACCACGGTTCGCCGAGCATTGTTGCCTGAATAGCCCCGGGCACCGGGTTTCTGGGGAGCCTTGTCGAACCGGCTTCGGCATATCGATCGTTGATTATGCCGAATTGGCTTGAGCAGCGGCAAAGCCCGCATGGAAAGCTGACGAGCGCGCAGCGCGTGGCTGTCGCCAGAACCGCCGCAGCGGCCAGATGGGGCAAATCGGTTGGCCAGGCCGAGCTTCAAAAGCAATCAGTGCTTCAGGACGCCGGTTGGACCGCTGACCGGCTGCACAGTTGGGGCGCGGAGGACATCAGCGTCCGGTTGGCCGACGGAGCCGCCGAAAAGCCAGGCAAGCTGATGTTTGATCGCAGGCTGGAGTTGGTCAGGAGGGCGACGGTGAATCCGCCCGGCTCCGACGTGCCACCAATCGGGAACAAAGACGTCTGACGCCGCACCACAAAGGCGGACGCGCTTCGTTTGCCGGCCGGGCGATGTGCTTGTTTGCGTCCGCCGCGCCGGGACATAACGAGGGCGTCTCCTGCAACCCGCACGAACTGGCCGCGCCGCGCGGCTGAAACAAATGTTGCCAAATTCCATGCGGCCGGGCCTCGCCGCCGTTGCGCAGAAACCCGGCAGGGACTTCCTCCGGTATACTCGGACTGATGGCCGCTTCGCAGCGATGGCCCTGGTTTCCGCTTTCGGTTTCGCTCATCCTGCACATCGGCGTGGTCGGCCTGGTGTTCTGGATCGATGTCGCTTTCCCGACGGCGCAGCCGCCCCAGTACGATGAGGCCGCGCCCGACGAGACGCGCCGCGAACCCAAACTGACCTGGTACGACTTCAGAAAATCGGTCCCGGAAATTACGCCGGATCGGCGTTTCGGTCCGTTCAACACTCCGCACGGCCAGAAGGATCCTAATCGGACTCTCGTTATCGTTTCCAAGGCACCTTCTTCGGCGCACCAGTTGATTCGCCAGCCCGACCATCCCGATCCGTTGCCGGCGGATGTGCCAGCGCCAAATCTGGTTGCCGTCGAGGTGAAAGTCAAGCTGCCGCCGAAGACTTTTGTCCCGCCCGCTCCTCCAAACCGGTCCCAAACGGCCGCGCCCGTTGCCGTTGAGGCTCCAACCGCTCCCGATCTGCTGAAGACGGAATCGGAAAACGCGCTCGGCGCGATCGCGTCGAAGCAGAAGCTTCCGCCCAGAGCCTTCGTGGCGCCGGCTGCGCGCGCCGGAGAGGCTCCCCGTCAGGTCGATGTTCCGGTAGCTCCTTCCCCGGGCGCGCAAGCCGACCAGATGCCTGGCCTCCAGGCGGTGATCGTGGGGCTAAATCCCGGTCTGACCCTTCCGCCGCCCGGCTCCCGCTCGGCCCAGATCGCGAGGGCGCCCGAAGCGGGCGCTGCGTCGAGCGGGACCCCTCTTGCAACCGGCGCGGTTGTTCTTCCCGGCGTGATGTCGCACGGCAAGCCGGGAGAGCCGACTGTTCCATCGGCAAGCGGAGTTACCGCGGTTGCGCCTCGGCAGCCGCCGCAGGATATCATTCTGCCTGGGGTCAGCCGTACTACTTCGGCGCCTCTGCGTCCCTCGTCGCGCACGGTTCCCGCTATGATCGACGCTCGCTTTGCGCGACGGAACGTCTATGCCCTGGCCATACCGGGTCCGCGTCTGCCGGGGTATGGCGGCGACTGGGTATTGTGGTTTGGCGAACACAATCCGCCGCAAGCCGGCGAGGCTCTGAGAGTTGTGGCGCCACTTCCGGCGCGGAAGTATCCGATCGCCGAGGCGGACCCGGCGCCGCCTGCACTGGCCGCGGCATCGGCCGCTCAGTTTCCGGCGACTTCGTTTCAGTTTGGCGCGATCATCGACAAGACAGGCCGCATTTCGGGCGCGGAGATAATCCGGGGATCCGCCGATCCGGCACTTCGCCGCCGGGCGCTGCAAGAGGTTGGATCGTGGGAGTTCAAGCCGGCGCTTCGAGATGGCCAGCCGATGGATGTGGACGTTGTTCTCGACATCCCGTTCCGCTTTCCGCCTTCGGATCCAGTATTACGATAACGCCCGGTACTTCGGGACGGCGCGGACGACCGGAGTTCCCGCCTCCATGTTATCTTCAAATCATTGCGGCAAGCTAATGACGAGCGGACGCAAGGCCGATAACCGTGATAGTGGAGAGTAATCCGGCAGCGAATCGGGAACGGGCGGAGGGCATCGGGCAGCGCGGCATCTTCATGGCGCTTCTGCTCACGCTGCTTCTCGTCGCCTGTTACTACCCCATGCTTTTGATGACGGGTAAAACGGTCATTTTGAGCGACGATATGGCGTACGGCTTTTTCGCGCCTCTGGTGGCGGCGTACGTCGCCTGGATGAATCGCTACGCCGTCTTGCAACCCACAGCGCCATCCAGTCCATGGTGTATCGGATTTGTGGCTCTCGGGGCCTGTATAGGCACGGTGGCGACGCTTGCCAATTCGTCCACGTTCTCCCGCATTGGTTTTTTACTTTCGCTCGCGGGTTGCTTGCTCCTGGCGGGCGGCTGGCCGACGCTGCGGCGTCTGGCTTTCCCGGTTGGCCTCCTTCTGTTTACTTTCCCCATCCCGGACGTTCTTTATGGTGAGATCACTCAGCCTCTCCAGTTGCTGGCGACACGGCTGGCCGAGTCTGCGTTTGAACTGCTGGGCTTCAGCGTTATCCGCGAAGGCAATATTATCCAGCTATCCTATATGAGCTTGTCGGTGGTGGAAGCCTGTAGCGGCCTTCGCTCCCTGATCACTCTTGTGTTTTTCTGTCTGGTGTACGGATATTTCTTTGAAAACCGTTTTTGGGTTCGTGTGGGCATAGTTCTGTGCGCCATCCCGTCGGCAATTCTTGTCAACGTTCTGCGGATCACGACTACAGGCATTCTGGGCAAATACAACCGGGAGTGGACTGAGGGTATGGTCCATGAGACTGTTGGCTGGACCGCGTTTGTGCTGGGATTCCTGCTGGTTCTTGCCGGCCACCTGGCCTTCCGCCGACTTGGTCTGCCCACTACGCTGAAAGTAACAGGAGGCGTAAATGCGTAGAAACGCAAGAATCCCCGGACGCGGCGCCAAACATTTCAGGAATTGCCCGTTCAGCTTGCTCCGGCGGTGCAAGTTGCGCCTGTTCCTCAATAGCGCGCATGGTCGAAATTCTGTCGATTCGGAGCACGCGGGTTCCGGGAGAAATGGATGCCTGCGCAGATGAACCGCCGCAATGTCCTCGCAACGGCCGTTACCGGGATACTGGGCGCACAGCTGATGGCCTCGCGGATTCTCCGACGCGATCCGTTTCTGCCTTCGACGCCGCCACTGGCGGATTTGCCGGTTCACCTGGGTGCGTGGGAACGGCAATCGGAAGAAGCGATCGGACCCGAAGCGCTTGAACTGTTGGGGCCGGACGACTATCTTGCGCGGCGGTACCAGGTTCAGGGCGGAAACGAACAAGCCGAGTTATTTGTGGCGTACTACCGGACACAGCTCCAGTCGAAAAACGCTCACGATCCGAAGGTGTGCCTGCCCGGATCGGGGTGGAATCCTGTGGAATCTCGCCTGGACCGCGTACAACTGCCGGGGTCGCGTTACTCATTTCCGGTAAACTACTACAGAATCAAAAAGGAAGAAAGCGAGCAGGTCGTCGTATACTGGTTCCAGACTCCGAAGGGTGTTTACACGTTTGAGCAACAACTGAGGGCACACCGGGTTCTGGACGCCATTATCGATAATCGCACCGATATGGCGCTGGTACGGATAATAGTTCCCGTTGCCCGGCAAGGTGTGTCCGCCGCGAACACCAGCGCAATCGGCTTCGCACAGTCCGTTTATAAATCCATGCTTCCCTATTTCCCTCCGACGGAGAAAAAAGGCTAAATGATCCGCGCGCGAGTCACGCATCCTGTTTGCGCAATTCTCATCACTCTTCTGGCCGCGCCGTCCGGCTTCGGACAGGCGCCAGCCGCCGCCCCGGTGCCGTCGGCGCAGAACCCGCCGACGCAGGCGCCCGCAGTACCGCTACCGGCGCCAGCTCCGGCAGCTCCGAAAGGATCGGGGACGGCTCTCGGTATCGTCGCGCTGGAAGGGAACAACGCGATCAACTCCACCACTTTGGGACGTTCCATAGCCGCTGCCGTCGAAATCCGCGATTCCAACGATTTTCCGGTGGAGGATGCGGCGGTGACCTTTACTCTGCCGGCCAGCGGAACGGGAGGGACCTTCGCGCCCGGCGGCCGCACGTTCGAAACGCGGTCCGATGCGCGCGGCCAGGCGATCGCTCCGTTTGTTGTGCCAGTGGGAGTGGGCAAATTCCGGATTACCGTGAACGCGACGGCGGGGGACAGGAAGGGCGTCGGTTTCGTTACACAGACGAACTCCGCCGGATCTTACGTCGGCCCGCCGCTTCCCCCGAAACCGTGGTATCTGAATCGCAAGATCTGGGTGATTGCCGGCGTCGGCATCGCCGGACTCGTCGTGTTTCTCGTCCTCCGTGGCGGTTCAAAGACCGTGGTTATCACTCCCGGTACGCCGGTTTTCGCCCCGTAGAATCAATATGTTAACTTTCCTTTCGCTTAAATACCGAATCGTCGCGTCCGCATTCACCGTCCTGACACTATTCGCGGCGTCATCTACCGCCCAAACCGGATCCTGGTCGGTGCCATCCAGCGGTTATGTTTTCGACTCGATCGCGCGAAACGTCCGCCCGGTTTCGGGATTTGTCGGCTCCGCCGTCCTTGGCGCGCCGGTTGCCACCGGAATAGACTGGGCTTCAATCGCGCCGGATCGGAAGTCGTCGCTCGTCGAGATGAACGGCTCTTTGTTCTGGATTCCCGATCTATCGGCTTCCGCCACGTCTCAGGCGCTCGACCGCGTTCCGCTCGCGCGACAGGCGCTCTGGTCGGCCGACGCCAGCCAGGTCGTCATTCTCTCGAATGGCGGGCAACTGGACTGGGTGAACAATTTTGGCGCGGATCCCGTTCCGCTCTCCACCTGGAATCTCGGATCCGCCAGCCGCATCCGCCGCGGAGCAGACGGCCAGGTTCGTGCTGGTTCGACTCCCGAGAAGGCTGTTTGGAGTCTGCTGGCAGCCGATTCGGCTGCCGATCAGGTAATGCTGTCTTTCAGCTCCGGAGAATCGTCGCAGCTCTGGCTGGCGTCGAGCACCGCCCCACCCGTACGGATCCAATTCGCTGGAACACCGGTTGCCGCCGCCTTTACTCCCGATGCGGGAGGGGTTTTTGTGGCCGATGCTGCCGGTCACCGGGTTGTTGAGATTCAGAATTTGCGAACGAGTCCTCTACCGGAAACGGTGATATCCTCGGCCCTCTATGTTAACGATCCCTCGGCGCTTGCTGTATCCTCCGACGGGAATCGGTTGTTTGTTGCGGACAAAACCGACGATGTGATCCGCGTCTTCGACCTGACCGCGGCTCAGGCGAGCAGCGTATCGCCTGAACTGGAACTGGCGACTTCGACGGTGCCGGAATCACTCACCGCGTTTGCTCAGGACCGTTATCTCATGAATGCGGGGAACGCGGGAGCCCGGACTGGCGATCCACTGTATTTCCTCGACACCGGTGTTTCGGTCAGAGTGGCATTCGTACCGAGGGGAGAATGAGTTTGCGATATTTTTTTGCGCTATCGATTGCCGCCTTTCTGTCCGTTCCCGCGTTCGGGCAGTTCAATATTTCCGTTCAACAGAACGGGCAGGCGTCCAACGTCGCTAACGGGGCGGCGATCGTGCTGAACTCCGCCGCCGTGGGCCAAAACGCCACGGCGACTGTTACCATAACGAACGCCTCAGCGAATAATGTGGTTTTTGGGGCCGCCGCGCAGCTCCTTGGTTCCCCGACCTTCACGGCGACCGATACGGCTGTCACCTTAACAGCTTTTCAGTCGACTTCGTTTACAATCCAATATGCGCCGCAGAGCAGTGCCGCGGCGGTCGGCCAGTTCCTGTGGCCGTACACCACTCAGTCCGGAGGAGTTGCAAACGGGGTGGGCGACATCAGTTTCAATCTCACGGGGACGGCACCGAGCCTGTCCTTTGGTCAGGTTGCGTCGAACGGGTCTTTCCAGCCGATTCTGAACGGTGGCGTCATCCAGTTTCCAGCCACGCTTCTGAATAATACGGCTTCCGTGACGTTCGCTATTGCGAACACGGGGAGCGGGGCCGCCAGCATCAGCGCCATCGCCGTTTCCGGGGCGGATTTCTCACTGGGTGGCGTACCCGTCCTGCCATTGAATCTGAATGCCGGAAACCAGATCAATCTGACCGCGCAGTTTACGCCGCCGGCTTCCGGCGCTCAGTCGGGTTCTATCCAGGTTACCTTCACCGGAGGAACGTTCATGGCAACGCTCTCCGCCACGGGCATCACGTCTTTCTTCAGCTATCAGATTACCGAGGACGGAGCGACGACGGCTATCAGCCCGGGACAGAATATAGCGCTGGACAATGTCGCGGTAGGCAGCACTTCAACCGCAGTATTGCAGTTTCAGAATACCAGCGCTTCCCCGGTAGTCCTGAATACAGTGGCCCTCAGTGGCGTGGGTTTCTCGGTGCCGAGTTCGCCGTTTCTGCCCGTCACGGTCCAGCCCCAGCAGACCGAGTCCCTGACCATCACGTTTACACCGCTTCAGACCGGACCCTTTACCGGCCGGCTACAGGTTGGCACGGACAGTTTTTCCCTTTCGGCGACCGGCCTTGGCCCCCAGTTGACGTATTCGTACGTCGTGGGAGGCGCCACGAACAGCGTTATCCCTGGAGGCGTCGTATCGTTTCCCACAGTCGGCGAAGGGAAGACGACCTCGGTACAGTTCACTATAACCAATACCGGCACAGTGGCCGCTTCTGTAGCCGGAATCGGCATCATAGACCCGACTGGTAGTTTCGCGCTGGGGAGTTTGCCTGCGGTTCCTCTCCAGTTGAATCCCTCGGCGACGGCGACATTCAGCATCAACTTCTCCCCCGTTTCCGTTGGCTCATTGTCGGCCACGCTCAGCATCAATAACTCCGTCTTCAACCTTACGGGCTTTTCTACGGCGCCGCCGCCTTTGCCCGCTTATCAATTCACTGGCGCATCCGGTACTCAGCAGCCATTTCAGCAGCCAGCCATCGGGCTGTCGTTGAGCAGCCCCTACTCCCTCAACCTCAGCGGCACGCTGACGATCACTATTATTTCCAATAGTTTTGTGGTGGATCCCGCCGTCCAGTTTTCCTCGGGGACTCAAAAAGTTGCCTTTACGATCCCTGCGAACACGCTGAAGGCCGTTTTCCCGAACGGAGCCACGCAAATCCAGCTTCAGACAGGAACTGTGGCGGGTTCGATTCAGATCACACCCGACTTTACGGTAGGGTCGGGCAACGGTACGGATATCACGCCGGGCAATCCGACCACACTGACATTGACGGTTCCAGCCCTGGCTCCGGCACTGCTCAGTGTTTCACTCGGCGCTCAGACGGCAGTAAGTTTCTCGGTCGTCCTGACTGGCTTCACCACAACCCGGTCCCTCGAAAGCCTGACTTTTCAACTGACACCCGCGAGCGGAGCCAAGGTTAGTGCGACCAGCTTTACGATCGATCTGACTTCTGCTTCTACGGTGTGGTTTGAGGGTGCAGCTTCGTCGGCAGTTGGCGGCCAGTTTTCCATTACCGTGCCTTTTGACCTTGCCCAGTCCGGTGCTTCCGCGAGTGCGAATCTGGTTGCCAAAATCAGCGCGATTTCGGTGACCGCGACCAGCGCTACCGGCGCGTCCAATTCGCTGCAGGTCCTGGTACCCTGAGCGTTACTTTATTCACCCGCGTTATTTGGTGTTTGCCGACGCCGACGCCGCGTTTGTTATCGATTTCGGTCAGCGCGGATTCCTGATATCCTGGTAACCGGAGTTCTCTCTCATGGCAACCATCAGATTTACGCTCAACGGCAAGCCTCAGGCTGTCGACGTCAGCCCCGATTTGCCCCTGTTGTGGGTGTTGCGCGACGCGCTTGGGCTGACTGGCACCAAGTTCGGATGCGGCATGGCGATCTGCGGAGCATGCACCGTTCACGTGAACGGCACCGCGGTGCGCTCCTGTTCGATGCAGGCAGCCGCGATTGCGGATAAGAATGTGGTCACGATCGAGGGCCTCTCGGCCGACGGATCGCATCCCGTGCAGAAGGCGTGGATCGAGAAAGACGTTCCGCAGTGCGGTTACTGCCAGTCCGGCCAGATCATGGGAGCGGCGGCTTTGCTCGCGAAAAACGCCAGGCCTTCCGACGCCGATATCGACGAAGTAATGAAGTTCTATATCTGCCGCTGCGGAACGTATCAGGACATTCGCTCGGCGATTCATCGGGCAGCTGAGCTTCAGGCGAACGGGGGTGTAAAATGAACGCCACTCGCCGCGGATTCCTCAAGACGACGGCCGGATTAGTAGTGGGCTTTTATCTGCCGGGGCGCGGCGAAGTTGCCGCCCAAGGCACAGCAGTGACGACGCAAAGGGTCAACGCCTGGGTACGAATCGGCACCGACGATTCGGTCACGCTGATGATCCACAAATCCGAAATGGGACAGGGCACGGTAACGTCGCTTTCTCAGTTGCTCGCCGAAGAGCTCGAATGTGACTGGAAGAAGATCCGCACGGAATTCCCGGGCATCGACCCTGCCTTCGGTTTGCAGGGCGTTTTCGGCAGCCAAAGCATTCGCACCGGCTGGGGACCGCTCCGCAACGCGGGAGCACAGGCGCGCGAGATGCTGCTTCAGGCGGCGGCGCAGCGATGGGGAATCGGGAAGTCGCTCTGCCGCGCGTCGGATGGGGTCATCTCCAATACGGCGAACGGCGAAAAGCTGACGTTCGGAAAAGTTGCGGATGCAGCGTCGAAACTGACCCCTCCGACAGGCCTAACACTCAAGAATCCGGGCCAATATAAGCTCATCGGCAAGTCGATGAAGCGTCTTGACACGCCGGATAAAGTCACGGGCCGGACGAAGTTCGGAATCGACGTGCGCGTGCCGGGCATGGTTTATGCGGCCATCGCGCGCTGTCCGGTGGCCGGAGGCAAGGTGGCGAGTTTCGACGCCACGAAGGCGAAGGCGATTGCCGGGGTCAGAGACGCCGTGCAGATTTCCAACGGCATCGCGGTGATCGCAGACAACACCTGGGCTGCGTTCGCGGGCGCGAAGGCGCTTGAGATCAAGTGGGACGAAGGGCCGAACGCGGCGTTCAACACACCTGCTATCCGTAAGGCATTTACCGAGCAGACACTGCTGCCCGGCGCTTCGGCGCGCCGGCAGGGTAACGGAGCGGCCGCGCTCGATACCGCCGGGAAGAAGATCGATGCCGTCTATGAAGCGCCGTTTCTGGCCCACGCGCCGATGGAGCCTCTCAATTGCGTCGCTCATGTCCGTCCCGATGGATGCGATGTGTGGGCATCGACGCAGATGCAGACCGGCATCTCCGGCATCGCGCTGCAACTTACCGGTCTGCGCCCGGACCAGATTACGATTCATACGCAATATCTCGGCGGAGGTTTTGGCCGCCGCGCAGGCACCGATTACGCCAGAGAAGCCATCGAACTGGCCAAGATCGTCAAAGTTCCTGTCAAGGTGACCTGGTCGCGCGAGCACGACCTGCAAAACGGCATCTACCGGCCCGCCTCCGTGACGCGTTTCGCGGGCGGACTCGACGCCGAGGGCTGGCCTCTGGTGCTGACGGCCAACATCGCCTGCCCGCCAATGGGCGGAAGCGGCAGTTTTGGCGGCGGACGGGGTGGTGGCGTCGATTCCACCAGCGTGGAAGGCATCGCCGATCTGCGCTACGCCATCCCGCACATGCAGGTCGATTATCACAGCGTGACCGGCGGTGTTCCTACCACCTACTGGCGCGCGGTCGGCTACACGCAGAACACATTTTTCGGCGAATCGTTCCTCGACGAAATGGCGGTGGCGGGCGGCAAAGATCCCGTAGACGTGCGGCGGCGTCTGCTGGCGGACGTGCCGCGGTTGCTGGGCGTTTTGAATCTCGCGGCCGAGAAGGCGGGCTGGGGCAAGCCGCTGCCCGCCGGACATCATCAGGGAATCGCGGTTGTGAACAACATCGGCAGCTACACCGCGCAGGTGGCGGAAGTATCGGTTACGGGCGGCAAGCTGAAGGTCCATCGCGTGGTCTGTGCGACGGATTGCGGACAGGTGATCAACCCGGCGATCGTGGAACAGCAGATTCGCAGCGCCATCGTGTTCGGTTTGAGTGCGGCGCTGAAGGGCGAAATCACCATCGATGGCGGACGCGTGCAGCAGTCGAACTTTCATCAGTATGACGTGGTCCGCATGGACGAGGCGCCGGCGGTTGAGGTGCACATTGTTCCGAGCACGGAAGCGCCCGGGGGCATGGGCGAAGCGGGCGTTCCGACCATCGCGCCTGCCGTTTGCAACGCCATCTTCCGGGCGACTGGAAAACGAATCCGGCGCCTGCCAATACAGGGGCAGGAACTGGCTTGAGCAGTCATAAGCCCGATGGGCGCTTGCTAACCTGAAATCTTCGCTTAGTCGCCGCCTACAGGTTTGTCTTAATGCTGCCGACCGTGATTGCAGGAAGGACTTCACAATAATCATGCCCAAAGATTGGGAATCGCACCTTCAGCGCTGGGTGACGGCCGGTGTCGTCGACGCCGCGCTGGCCGGGCGGATTCGAAGCTGGGAAGCGAACCAGGGCGGGGCGCGCACTCCGCGATGGCTGATGCCTGCGGTCTTTATCGCAGGCGCTCTGGTGCTCGCCAGGGTCGCCGCGTCGTTTGGATCCGCCCACTGGGACAACCTGGATTCACAACGGCGGACGATTGCGGTAATGGTCCTGATTGCGGCGCTCCATTTAGCCGGAGCTGTGGCGGCATCGAACTTCCGGAGCCTCTCGATTGTGCTCCACACCGCCGGTACCCTGGCGTTGGGGGCCGGCATTTTTGCCATGGCGCGGACTTTTGGTTTATCGGAAGACTGGCCTCAGGAGTTCCTGCTTTGGGGGGTGGGCGCGGCGCTGGCGTGGATACTGCTGCGCCACTGGACACAGGCTCTGCTGGCCGCGATCTTGATTCCGGCGTGGCTCACAGGAGAGTGGTGGGTCCGCATTGTGGCGAGCCGGGCGCACGACCTCACGCCCGTAATGGCCGGTTTGTGCGCGCTGAGCCTCGTTTACCTGGGCGCTCGCGGGAACTCGAACGAAGGAACGGACCGGAAGGCGCTCTCCTGGCTGGGTTGCATACTGCTTCTGCCCGTGGTTTTCGCCGCGCCTGCTGCGTGGGATCCGCTGTCTCCGCCGCATAACGTGCAAGTGGCCGCCTGGTCGATCGCCGGTCTTTTGCCTCTGGCTCTGGCCGCCGCGTTGCGAGGCCGAAGCGCCTTATGGAGTGGCCTGGCGGTGGTTTGGGCGTTGCTCGCGGCATACCTCGCCGAAGGCGGGTCCGGCAACCACCTTTACTGGTATGGCTGGTGCCTGATCGGATCGATCGGCCTGGCACTATGGGGATCGCTCGAATCCCGCCTGGAGCGGGTGCATCTCGCTATGGCGGCGTTCGCACTGACACTGGGATTGTTTCTGGTGTCAAAGGAAATGGCCAGATTTGGCCGATCCAAAGGAATGGTCCTCATTGTTCTGGCGTTGGCTGCCGGCGGCTGGTTTCTCGCTCGCACGCGCAGACAACTCATTTCGCAGATTCGTGAGGAGGCATTGTGAAACCTCTCTATCGCGGGATTGCGGTGGCCGTCGTTCAATGCCTGCTGGTTTTGTGCGTTGCCGGAAAATATTCGTCCGATCGCGATCGTCTGCCAAGGGTCTGGGTCCGCGTTGCACCGGCGATGCACGATGTGCCTAGGCGGGGCCGCTATGCCCGCCTGAATCTCGAACTGGACGTGCCGGCGGGGACGAAGAGCGGGTGGTTATTTGGGAAGCTGTCGGTTCGCGATGGCCGTCTTTTCGCCGAACCGGTGCCATTCGACAGCGGACTGCAAATCGCGCCACTAAGCGATGAAGGCTGGGGGTTGGCGGAGCCGGTGGAATTCTTCGTTCCGGCGAGGTCCGGCGATCCGACGCGCCGGCCGCCGGGCGAAGAGCTTTGGGTGGAGGTGACGGTGCCACCCCAGGGCGAACCACGCCCCATTCGATTGGGTGTAAAGAAGAATGGTGTGCTGACACCGCTTGAACTTCGGTAGGTAGGGCGCGGAATCGGCGGCGACGTCCGATTTTTCGTAAGACGAATCGCCACCCACATCCCCGCCCAACTGACCGCGAGTGCGGGGATGTCGCAGGAGCCTTACAGCGCACGGGCCGCGACGCGCGGCGGCGTTGAGTTCGCAAACATCTGTTCAGCCGGCGGCGCGGCCAGTCCGTGCGTTGTTTCCGGAGAGCGCCATGTCCTGCAAACTGCGCGCCTTGCATGCCGGGGAGATTGAGCGGTCTCGCACTCGCAACATCGTTCCCGAACCAACAGACCTGAAAGCGCAGGAGCCGCCTGACGCGGCGCCAGACGCCGGAGGAACCGCCCGTTCAGCCGGGTTCGGCGGCGTAACTTGCGCGTGTTCGTAGGGGCGTAACCGGGCGTCCACGCCCGCTCAGCGCCACGCGAGGCTGACGGGATGGACCGTCGTCACAAACTGAGCCACAACGCTTCCGTTCATCAGACCCGAGGCGGCGTTGTGCTGAAGCTCGTAGCCGAACTTGATCAGTTCATGAACGCCGGGACGATAGCCCGCAGCCACTTCGAAGATGTCCTGACGACTCCCGTTGGTAGACAGGTATCCCTCCCGCACCGCCGCGTACCAGCGGGGACTCAGCACGCGCTTCGCTTCGCCATACGCTCCCTCGCGCCGAATAAACGGAATCGCGCGGTAGGGCAGCATCATCCAGTCCCACTCGCCCTCGACATTCCAGTGGCCGCGGGCAAATCCGACCTCCGCGCCGGCGGTGCTGCCCGGCAGAGTGTTGGGGTTCGACTCACCCGGAAAGAAGTACGGCCACTCTCTGCTCAGATATGGCCCGCGCGATCCGGAAATGCCCACGCGCAGCCCCTGCAGAATCGTGTAACCGGCGCCTCCCGCCCAGTTTCCGTACTGGTCTTTCTGCAACGGGCTGCGCGGGTCCATCAGGGACGAATTCACAAACTGGGCGCGGGCGTCCCACTTCCCCAGCGTGACGTCGGTCTGCACGCCCGCGAGGCCCATGGTGGATATCTGGCCGTAATAACCGTAGAGAATCGGCACATCGACCAGCGGACTCTCCGCGTCGTCATACCGGAGATTGAAGGAGCCTACGGCCGACGAGATCTGTCCGGCCCGGATATTGATCGACCCCGATTTCCAGAACCGCGAGTAACCGATATTGGCCCGCAGTACTCTGGGGGTCACCGCGTGTCCCGGCGTCGTAAAATCCTCGCTGAAATAAGGATTGGACATAAACTGCACCGCGCTTGCGATGGTCCAGTGTTCGCTCAGCTTCAGCGTGGGATAGACGACGGCGCGAAACGCCGTGTCGAGCGGTGTCCCGTTTCTCGGGCCATCCGTCAGTTCGTTCGCGTAAATCGCTTCGCCACTCACGGTCGCGCGGATATCGAGCCCCGCAGTCGCCTCTTGCGCGGCCAGGGGTGCCGCGGGTGCCAGCACCAGCGGCAAGACCAAGGCAAACAGGCAGGTATTATAGGGTGTTTTCATGCAGCCTCCATTGTTTTCATTTCGGTAATGTCGGCTTCTTTCCGGCAATCGCCGGACATGCCTGCGAATACTCTGACTATTTCCGGATCGAACTGTGTGCCTGCGCACGTGCGCAGAATTCCGACGGCATCCTCCGGCGGCATTCCGCGCCGGTAAGGCCGGTCCGACGTCATTGCGTCGTAGGCGTCGGTTACATGGATGATGCGCGCGTCGATGGGCGTTGTCTTGCCCGACTGGCCGTGCGGATACCCGGTCCCGTCCCAGTTTTCGTGGTGCAGTTCCACCGCGGGAAGATATGGGCCGAAGCCTTCCACGCCTTCGAGAATGCGCCGCCCGATCTCCGGGTGTTTCCGTATGATGGCGAACTCGGCCAGAGAGAGCTTGCCTGGATTTTGCAGCACGCTGTCCGCTATGCCAATCTTGCCGATATCGTGCAGCAGCGCTCCGATCCGCACGCGCTCCACGATTTCATGCGGCAGGCCCATCTCCCGCGCGAGAGCACGCGAGAACTCGCTCACGCGGTGGCTGTGCCCGGCGGTATAGCGATCCCGTGCATCGAGCGCGCTGGCCAGCGACTCCACAAACTCAACATAGGCATGATTCAGATTCTCGCGGCCCTCACGGATAGACGCGGCCGCCCGGTTGAAGCTTTCCGTAAGCCCCTGTATTTCGCGAACCGGCGAGAGACTCACGCTGAACTGAACGAGATCGCCCGTCATCCCGGCCTGCTTCAGATGTTCCACGACCTGCGCGATGGGCCGGACGATCGTTCCCGCCGAGGCCATACTGAACACGAGAGCGGCCAGCATCGCTCCAAAAGCAACGCTCGCGAATACGCGCGTGAGCACGCGCCTCACCGGCGCCACTGCGGAATCCAGGTTCTGAAGGCTGCGCAGTTCGTATCCGCCGCCGAGCGAAGCGTTCCGAATGGGCAGCGAGAGGTAGTTTGCGCCCCGAATACGAACCTCGCACTCGGCCGCCGGAGAACAATTGCCCAGCACCGACTCCACCTCGCGAAATCCGGCGCCGCCGAGGCTGGATTCCAGAACCCGGCCATCGCGAAGGAGCACCGTGGGCGTTACGAACTCCGAAAGGCTGAAAACCGCTCCTACCGACAACAGGGCCATATCCTCGCCCGCCTGATCGACCGGCACCGAAGCGATCTGGTAGGCTACTCCGTTCAGGAGAGATAGCCCGCCAGGGAGCACGCCGGCGCGCTCCGTGCTCCTGGTGCTCAATGGCTCAACACGCCCGCTGACCCGGATCACGCCCGCGAGCGGCTTGCCCGGCGCGCCGCCGGGGGGAGGCAAGCCCGAGACCATAAGCAAATCGAATCCCATACGCTCACACAGATCCCGCAACTGATCTTCGACGGTCTGGCGCGCTTCCACGTTTGCCGGGTACTCCAACAGCAGCTGAACTCCCGCCTTCAGCGCGGCGTTCTCTCCGGCGACCTTCAGGAATCGGCTGCTCTGCAGGCCGCTCCTCGACCGCAACCGCGCTACGGCTTCATGGTTTTCCCGCAAGGACGTCCGCAGTCCGTCGCGAACCGTCGATTGCACGAGCCTTTGAATCGTCCAGAAGCTGCCTGCCAGCAACAGCGCGAACGGGACAAAGCAGTACAGAAACGCACGTGTGCGGAAACGCATAGTTCTACCGCAAAGTCATCTTCATATTCGACATATCGGCGCCCGTGTCCGCCTTGTCAATCGGGACGAGAAAATCGACCGTGGAATCATGGCCTTCGCCGACTTGTACCGTTTTTCGGATTATTCCTGTCGCCTTGTGCCAGGCCACGACGGTGTAAGTCCCAGGGGGCAGATCGTGCAGTATGAACCGTCCGTCCCGCTCCGCCCTGGCGTACCACTGATTGGGCGCGACCACGATTACTCCCGCCATGTTCGGATGCAGCCGGCAGTTCACGTAAACGATGCCGGGAGCCGGAAACGAGACGGTCCGCGAGTCGCCCTTCGGGTAGTTGCCCAGATCGAAACTCCGCGGTTTCGAAAACGAAAATACGTTGTGAAAGATCGGATCCATGTTCGGGAAATCCACCGATGAACCGACCGGAACTACCACTATTTCCGGGTCGAACCTGCGATTCGTCTGCTGCATGGACTTCCGCACCGGCGCGGGGATGGCCGGGGCACTTGCGTCCTGCGGGCGTCCCGTACCTTCCACATAGACAACGACGCGTTCTCTTTCGGCGGCGATAGGATCGGTCTCGACGTCTTTGGCCAAATCCACGCCGGGTCCGCGCGAGTACATGGATGCCGACGCCGTCACGCTGGGCCGCGTGAGCCGTTGTTTCACCGTGACCGTTCCCGCAATGTCGGCCGCGAAAGCGGCGGAAATCGCCAGCGACACAGAGGTTGCGGCGAACGCGCGCGCCACAAACCGGTTCAAGATCGCCCCCGGGGGAGCGGAAGGCCACTGGTCTTCATGACCCTCTTATCGGCCGTCGCGAGAAGGTTTATATCGGTTGGATCGGGGGTGGTCGTTTCGCCAACATGGATGCTCCAGCGTGGATGCAATTGCCGTTGCCGCGCCCGCGTAGCCAAAGCCCCGAACCCGAATTCGCCCCTTATATTGATCAAACTGGCGGGGGATCTGTCGATGACTCCACCCAGCCTCAAAAGCACGGGCCGCGACCCGCGGCGCCAATCGATCGGGGAACTTCGGTAGGGACATCGTCCGCAGCGCCTTCGACTTTCCTCGAAACCGCAGCGCGGGCGGCCGTCGCAGTCCCCGAGGCCGTCGCCCATGACGTCCGACCCGCGACCTGAGGAATCCCGGTCTTGCGCAATCGCATGCTTCGAGCGCCGGATTCGATTTTGCGTGCTTCGAATTTGCCAGGCCTGGCGGGTTTACCTGCGCCGTGTGATAATTCTCGGGATTGTCGCTTTAATCGCGAACGACTGCGTGACCGGCGTCGCGGCCGAGTAATCCGCATTTCCAGGCTGGCTCGCCGTGATGGAACAAGTCCCGGCCCCGATGATGGTAACGGTTGCATCGGATATTGCGCAGGCTGCGGAGTCATTCGAAACGAAGGCAACGGGCAAACCGGACGACGAAGTAGCCGTAATCGTGAATGGAGGCACCCCAACTGTGGTGTCGCTTAATAACGGGAAAGTAATCGTCTGCGGCATCGGTGTTGCCGGCGTGACGGTGAAGGTGCCGATTGATGCGAGCGAAGCGCCGTTCGAATACCCGGAACCAGGCCCGAAAACATAGATATCTTTCTGGCCGATGAACGATGGGTCGAACGCAAACGCCAATCGCAGGGTGAGGGTCGTGCCCCAAAGTACAGCCGAAGAGTTTGTCGTATCGAGAGCGCATTGCGAATTCCGCAGCGGCGGTCCCGTGCCGAGATTGCCATCGATCTCGTTTATGGAAACATCCCCGAACAAAGCGACCTGGGTGGATGTCGGATCGAACATGGCGATCCCGCAGGCGTTGTCAAAAAACTGCATAGTCCCGAACGCCGTGGATGTGGTCAAAACCAGATTGATCGAGTCTCCGGCGTAGAGGCCATCCAAAACGAAGGTAAATACCTGGCTGTTGCCGCTGCCCGCGCCCGGCGTTACCGAAACCGGAGTGAACGCAAAGGCTCCCTGCCACGTTCCGGCCTGCGTCCACCCAACCGCGCTGGCGGCGCTTTGCTCCTGCATGAAGACCGCCATCTTGCCACCGGAAAAACCGGGGCCTCCCGCAAACAGATTCGTGAAAGCGACGTTCAGGCTCAGGGTGGCGCCGGCGCCGGAACCCGTGACTACAGCGCTTGCCGGAGACAGCACACACTGGGTATTTGCCAGAGTGCCGTCGCCGCCTGGGGCCACCGGGCCAAGCCACGATTGATCTGCATCGTCGCGGAGAGAAATCCGATTGCCTATGGCGTCCCAGTGGATATAGCAGGCACCGCTCGTGACCTGCCGTGCGTTGATGAGGATTTCGCCGTACGCAATGTTCGTCGACGATACCGGATCGTTGAACACGAAAGTGAAAGTCTGGCTCGCTCCCTGGCCAGTCGACGGCGAAACGGAGACGGAACCGCTCTGCGGCTGCGCGGCCTGGGTGATATTGAGCGTCTGGTGAGAGATGCTGACGATGGCCGACCGCGCGGCAGTCGTCGCATTTGCGGCCACAGAATAAGTGACGGTGCCTGGACCGGTGCCGGAAGCCGCTCCCGTGAAGGCGATCCATTCGGCCGTCGCCGCCGCGTTCCACGAACAGCCCGGAGCCGCGGACACGTTGATCTGGCCGGTAGCAGCGCCTGGCGCATACGATTGCGATCCCGGGGAAATGGCAGCGCAGCCGTTATCGTAGGAAACGGTAATCGCCATTCCGGACGGCGTCGCGATGCCGGTGGTGAGCGAAAGGTTCGAGTACGGATCGGCCCATGTGACGCCCGCCAGCATCGGCGCCAGATTGAAATCGTTGGGGAGACGAACCGGCTGAAAATCGAGCAGTTCGGTGTGCCCTCCCCACGATTGGTTGGGGTCTTCGAGATTGATCAAAGCGCCGTTGAAATTGCGGGGTTCCCCGTTGATCAGCACTGTCGGTTCGTACGGCCCGACCGGCTGCCGGTATTCGATCCAGAGCCATTGGCCGTTCGGAGCACTGCTGGCACCCGTTCCGCGCTGCACACGCAAGGCGTGGAGTGAGCCGGATTGGTCCGAGAGAGGAGCGAGCGTCCAGGTCCCGCCGGATTGAACCTGCAGCCAGCCCGTTCCCCGGTTCAGCCAACCCAGCATGTTCTTGTGCGGCGCGTCGAAATCGCCCGGATCCGTTCCCATAAATGTGAAATTATTGCCATATTCCGAGGGGACTCCATCTGTTCCGGGCGGACCGGCGGGAACCGTGTCGTAGTCGAGAGAGCTGGAGTGCTGGAGACCGAAGTTGTGGCCGCCTTCGTGGACAGCTGTTGCGAGCAGACCCCCAAGGTCGCCGAAAATATTCGGCCCCAGGCTTACGGCCACTATCCACGAAACGGAGGCCGTGAAGTTGCCCTTGCCGGGCGAAACCTGAGTGGTGCATCCCACCTGCGCAAGACCTAGCCATCCGCAATATGGGCTCAGGGTGACTGGCAAAATCAGAGCTATACGCTGATAAGCCGTAAAATCCACCATCGAGTCGGCGGCGGCGATGGCGGATTGCAGAATCGCGCCTGTCTGGCTGCAGGTGTAGTCGGCGTCGAGCGTAAACGGGCCAAACACGTCGCCCGAGGGAATGACGCTGCCATAGGAACCCTGACGCCAGTAGTCCGAAACCGAAGGCGCGGGACCGAAGAAAACGCTCTTGACGTATGATTGCGTGTAGCCTTCGGTGACGGGCGTGGACGGATACGAGAGCAAAAGCACCGCAGTCTTCAGATCGCCGGTGGTCGGGCAGGAGTTGCCGGGAGATGTATCGCCCGAATCCGCGGCAATTCGATCGCCGAGCCGTATTCCGCGCACCGTGACGGATGGGGAGCAAACTGAGGCTTGGGGCGAATCCCAGAACAGCTTCACATCGCGCTGCCCGACGCGGATGGTGCGCAGTGTCTTGCTGCGATGGTGTTGAAAATCGTCGGCGACTGTGGTCTCGAGCGGGCCTGTCCACTCGCCCCTTACTTCCAGCAGCTCCCCAGGATCCGGAACGTGGCTGGCCAGATCCCGGCGCAGATCGTCCGGAAGTGCCGATTCGACTGCCGCGCGGGGATTTGTTTCCATCAAATCGGCGAGGATCGCAGCGCGTTGTTGCAGCAGGCCTGTCAGTATGACGTCGCCGGTATCCGCGCCGGCCTCGCCATGGCCCGAGACGGCCACATCGTGCCGGTCGGCAATTTGCTGGTTGATAGCGAGGATTCGTACCTCGCTCAGCGGTGTGACCGGGGCGGTCTGCGACAAGCCCGGCAAACCGCTGGCTACCAGAACGGCGACTGTACGCGCGATGCGCCGACCGACAGGAAACTCCATGCGAATCCTCCGGTGTAGATACCCATGTTGGCTGATGGTGGTGTTATCGGCCAGACCACGTACCGATTTGAACTGAATTGTCGCTCGAACGTATCCGCCGGCCTGATGCGACAGGACGCTGTAGAGTGGCGGATGGCCATTCGCGCCGAACAGGCAAGCACGCCATCAGAGCCGCTTTTTCGCTTCGCGGAAACCGAGAATGGATAATGACAGATTGACGCCCGTCACCACTCTACGTGTTCCAGGCTCCAGCGCGAATCTCGGACCCGGTTTCGATGCCCTTGGTATAGCGCTGCAGGTCTACCTCACATGCCGTTTCGCTCCGAGCCAGCGGCTTTCGATCCGTTGTTCCGGTCGGGACGCATCTTCGGTTTCCTGCGACGCCGATAATCTGATCTGGCAGACCGCTCTGACGGTCGCTGCCACGGTCAACCGGGAGTTGCCCGCCGCGGATCTGGAAATCACCAACGAAATCCCCCTCGGCAAGGGCCTGGGCTCAAGCGCCGCGGCAATCACAGCCGGTGTGGTGATGGGATCCTGCCTGCTCGGCCTCGACTGGCAGCCCGACCGGATTCTGAACGAGGCCGCGCTTCTGGAAGGGCACCCGGATAACGTTGCTGCCTGCGTGCTGGGTTCGGTCGTGGCGAGCGCCGTCGAATCAAACGGCCAGATTCGCACGATTCGCGTCGACATGCCGCCGAACTTCCGGGTTGCGGTGGTGGTTCCGAACTTTACGCTTCCTACAAAAGAGGCGCGCGCCGTTCTGCCCAACTTCTACTCGCGCGCCGACGCGATTTTCAATATTCAGCGGGCGGCGATGCTGATGGCGGCGCTGGCGACGGGTAACACTTCAGTGTTCCCGGTGGCTCTGGAAGACCGGCTGCACCAGCCATTCCGCGCGCAACTCGTTCCGGGTCTGGCGGCGATCCTGAAACTGCGGCTGCCGGGACTGCTCGGCTGCACGCTGAGCGGCGCAGGACCGGGGGTTCTCGTTTTTTATGAGCGCGGCTATGACGGCGTTTGCGAACAGATACGGCAAACGTTCGCGATCAATGGCTGCAGCACGGAAGTGTTTTCGGCGGGCGTGTCGGCGACGGGTTACGAACTCGGCTGAGGGGATCGCGGCTCGCCAGCCGGCTGACCTCGCGCCGCACTGTAAAACAGGCATCGCCAGATCGTCTGGAAAACAAAAAGGGGAGCACGAGGCTCCCCTTTTTGCTGATCTGACGTGTTTCCTACTGCGCGGGAGGCCCGCCCCGGCGGAACGCGCCCGGCCCACCGGGACCGCGACTGCCACGCCCCATTTCAGGTCCGGCCTTCTTCACCGTATAACCGGCCGGCACCTGAAACAGCGCCGCGCTGGGTTCGGCCGCGGCAAGATTCGTGAGTTCCATGTCGCTCGTCGCGCCTCGCGCATCCACGGTCTGAATCCTCACCGGCAGGTTCAATTCATGGGACACCCAAGTCGTCCGCGACGTCGTAATCGGCTTCTCGTTGCCGATCGCTCCGGCTGGAATCGTTTCCGTCACCAGAGAATGCTCGGCAAGGATACCATTGACCACAGCGGTTCCCTGGCTGGACCTTGTCCGCACGGCCCCGTTCGGCAGAGTCTCAGTGCCAGACGTTGCTTGCCGCGCGGCGGCGGGACGCTGCGCAGGAGATACCGCCTGCGGTGGTCCGGCGTGCATTTGCGGCAGCCGGCTTTGAGTTGCGATCATGGTCGATGAATTGAGCTCGTACCGGTAGCCGGCGACGTTGTCGGTAATCACTGTTCGCGTGAAGGGAGCCTTACCCGAAGCAGCCGCAGGCGTAATGGTCTCGCTCGAATACGTCCGTCCGGCGTTGTCGCGCGCCACTGTCCTGCTGGTGGTGGAGTTGACGACATTGCCATCGGCGTACTTCTCCTGAATCGTCAATACCTCGACGGCTGAATAGGGCGCGCCCGTCACCGTGCGGCCAGGCATCTCCATCCCGCCGCGCCCGCCGATTCCGCCCGGGCCACCGGGAGCCATCATCGGGCCACCACCGCGAGGCCCCCCAGGACCCTGCGCCAGCACAACCGAGGCGCAAAGCAACAGCGCGGTGATTTCGTACGCAATCGTGTTTCGCTTCATAATCTTCCCCCTGACCCTTTCCTCTAGTTTTCTTCTTCGGTATCGTCGTTCGACAGGCGCACCGCCTGCGTGAAGCCATCCTGTCCAACCAGCAAGTCCGCCTGTATCGTGCCAGTCCAGCCGGGGTCAACGCTGACTCCCATCCTGGCCAGATCGGCCGGATCCAGTTGGGTCCGCACAATTCCAAATGTTTCTCCCGGAGCGGGGGGGAGAGCGAAAGGAACCGCCGTGAACCCCTTTTCGCCGGCTTCCTCGGCCGGAGCAAAGCTCTCCGGCGTGTATTCGCGCAGAGGATATGCCGCGTGAACCACTGAACTCCCGCTCACAAGAGTCCGCGACGCGGAGGGTCTGACCCAAACATCGCGCACCGCCACGACGCTCAACATCAGCACGGCTGCGGATGACATTGCCCACATCCAGCGAACCTGGCGCTCGCGGCGTCGATTCGAGTCGAACTCACGCATGATGACGGCCTTGTTCCACGCGCCGCCCGTCTCGTCGATCGCCGAAACGTTTGCCCGCTTCACAGCCCGAAGATGGGCGGTCAGTTCGCATTGCGCCTTCCAGAGATCGCGGCAGGAATCGCAGCCGGAAAGATGCGTTGCCGCATCCGCGCCAAGCTCCACGCCCCGCCGCGCGCGTTCCACAAGTTCGTCGCTTATCTGGTCACAAGTCATAATCTCCGAAACTCCGCCCTTCCCCGCAGTCCGGGTTTCATTCAAATTCATCGGGCCGCCGCCATCTCCACGGGCGCCAACTGGCGCTTCAGCTTCGCGGCCAGCAATCCGCGCGCCCTGTGCAGACGGGAACGCACTGTACCGACAGGGCATCCCATCGCGCTCGCCGCCTCTTCGTAACTCTTCTCTTCGAGGTCGCACAAAACAACCGCATCGCGGTAAAGCTCCGGCAGTTCCTGCAAAGATGCCCGGAGCGCAGCCAGCGATTCAGCCGTAATCAGATCGCCCAGAATATCGTGCCGGTAGGCCTGATCCACCGCTTCTTCCACGGGACCCTTGCGCCGGATCACCCGCACCAGATTCCGGGCGACGCCGTACATCCAGGCCTCCAGCTTGCCGCGCTTGTCGTCGAAATTCGTGCTGGAACGCATCAACTGAACAAATACCTCGTGCGCCACTTCTTCGGCGGCAGTGGGGCTGCCCGTCATATGCAGCGCGTAACGACGCAAAGCGGGACTCCGGCGCTCGTACAATTCGCCGAAAGCGTCGCGGTCGCCTTTTTTCATTAAGCGGTAAAGTTCTTCGTCGCTGCGCTGCATCTCGGTGCGGTGTACCAGGAAGGCGCCCAAACCTGTATTGAGCGCGCTAACCAAATAGTTCCATGCCGGAACGGGAACACTCCTATTCTGGAACAATTTACGCCGGTTTGTCCTTGCCTTCCACCGCCGGCGAATCGGCGGCGCGTTAAATTGCTAAGATCGACGTGTCCGGAGGAATCGCTCGTGAAGAGATTTTACACTGCCGCCGTGGTCCTGGCGCTCGGAATTCTCCCTGTTTGTTCGCCACTGCGGGCGCAAGTCCCCGCGAATCAGGCGGATCGCCTGGAGTGGTTTCGCGATCAGGGCTTCGGCTTATTCATCCACTGGAGCGTCGACAGCCAGTTGGGGACGGTTATCAGCCACTCTCTCGCCGGCGCATCGGACGACTATACGAGTCGCTTTTTCTCGGAACTGCCTAAAACATTCAATCCACGTAAGTTCCATCCCGAAGACTGGGCCGCTTTGGCGAAGCTGGCCGGAGTCCGTTATGTTGTTTTCACCGCCAAGCACCACTCTGGATTCGCCATGTGGAACACCAAGACCACCGGCTTCGGCATCATGCACACCCCGTTTCAGCGGGACATCTTCGGCGAGGTCGCAGAGGCTTTTCGGCGTCAGGGGATCTCCCCGGGCGCCTATTTCTCGCCCGACGACTTCCACTGGCTTTACGAAAACAAGAGTCCAATCAACCGCGGCACCGATTTCGACCCACCAAAACACCCCGGCCTGCTGGCGCTCGATCAGGCACAGTTGAAAGAGCTGATGACGCAATACGGCCCGATCGACATAGTCTTTCTGGACGGCGCGGCCGATGGCTTGAAGGAGATCGCGTGGCAACTGCAGCCGAAAACCGTGGTCACCCGGGGCGCGATTGCCACGCCCGAGCAATTCGTGCCCGGAGTGCCGCTCGAAGGAGCATGGGAAGCCTGCATTACTATGGGCACCTCGTGGCAGTATCAGCCGCGCAACGAGGTCTACAAATCAGGTAGCGAATTGATCCGGCTCATCTACGAAACCCGGGCCAAAGGGGGTAATTTGCTGCTGAACGTCGGCCCGAAACCCGACGGAGAGTTGCCGATCGAACAGGAGGAACGGCTGCGGGAAGTGGCGCTGTGGATGTTCGTGAACGGCGAGGCGATATACGGCGTTCGGCCGTGGATCATCACGAACGAGCAAACCACCTGGATCACGAAGAAAAAGGATACGAACACAATCTACGCCGTCGTGACCGATCCATGGAAGCGCGGCGACTGGAAGGAAATCGTCCTGCGCTCCGCCCGCGCAACGGCCGGGACTGAAGCGAGCGTGCTCGGCCAGAACGATCTGGTTTACGAGTACAGCAAGACTATACCCAAGACGACGTTCCATCAGGAAGCCGACGGTCTCCATATCCGCGCCATGTTCGCGCAGCGTTTGCAGGATAACGGCAAATGGCCGAACCCTATCGTTCTGAAAATCACCAATGTGGAGCCGTCGTTCTCACCGCCGTTGGTTGAAACGACGAAAGCCATGCGCAGCGGGCAGGGCGTCAGGCTCGAAGCGACGCTGCATTCGCTCGGCGATTCCAAATCGCTGGAAGTGAGTTTTGAATACCGGTCGCTCAATGGGCTGGATACCAACGAGCGAAGCGGAGCCTGGCAGACCGCGCCGGGGCCGCGCATGACCGCGGCGGGGGATTTCTCCGCGACCGTGGAAGCATGGGAACCCGGAGTCCCGTACGAATTTCGCGCCGTGGTGAAACACCCGGTGTTGACCATGTACGGGGACTCGAAAAAGGTGACCCTGCCGTGAGAGTTGCAGGGTCTGAATCGGTCCGGCCGGAGCGGAAGGCCAGGCCCGGAAAAATCGCGTCGATTGCCGCTCTTGCCTTCCTCGGTTATCGCGTCACGGCTCAGGTTGAGCCACCCACGCCCTCGGAACTGATCGCTCGCGCGATAGCCGTCCGGAAGGCGCAGGACGATAGAGGCTGGAAGTACACGTACCGGGAAGACCACAGCAACGCGCAGCTGGATACGAACGGCAAGACCGAGCCGCCCGTCACCAGAACGTACGACCACATCATGCTGGAGGGCTCTGAATACAAGAAACTGGTGCTGATAGACGGAAAACCCCTCGACGCAAAGACGCAGAAAAAGGTTGACGAAGATCTGGAGCGGACGCGGACGGAGCGGCAAAAACACCATCTTCTGTCGGTTACCCGCACCGTGGATGTATCTGACCTGGACCAGCTGGAAAAGTACTTCGACAACAAAGTCACCGGGGAGGAAACGGTGCTTGGTCGCCGCACGTGGCGAATGGAATCCGATCCGAAGCCAGACTACAAAATGTCCGACAACAAGGATCGGGAATATCTTGCCTCCCGGCACACCAGCTGGTTTGACGAACAGGAGGGTTGGCGAATCAAATGGCGGGATCTGTTCGTCCGCGACGCGAAAGGATTCCAGCCCGGAAGCGTGATCGACTGGGAAATGGCGCCTGTTGGCGACGCCTGGCTGTTCGACAATATAGCTTTTCGGGTGGACATGAAGATCGTCCTCGGCATTCACGGACGCGGCGAATCGCATCAGCATTTTTACGACTACAAGCGGTTCACGGTGGACAGCACGATGACGCCGGAGTGATACTGCCGCCGATCGGTCCGGCCAAATCAGAACTGCGTCAGACTGAGCGTGTTGCCGTCCGGATCCTGAAACCACGCGATGCGCGCGCCGCCGGGAGCGGTCCAGACGCCCTCATCGTCCTGCTCCATTCCCGGAAATCGCGAAAACACGACTCCGGCCGCAGCCAGACCCTTCACCGCCGAGGTCACGTCCGGGACTTCCCAGCCAAGCACGGTGAACGGCGCGGGATTCAGCTCGTGCACGTTCGTCACGCGCAGCATGATTCCGTTGGAATCGAAAACCAGCGCGAACGGATTCTCGTCCTTCAGAGTCAAGCCGAGCGTATCCCGGTAAAATGCCTTCGCGCGCGCCGCATCGCGAGTCCCGACGAAGGCCATGATCTTTGCGTTTTGTAGCATGGATACATTATCGTGGAGAGCCTACATGGAAGCGCGGGAGCCGCTCGGCCGGGTCCGGCCGGACCACTTGCGCGTTTCCATCCAGACGCATGCCCATGAAAATCACACCCGTTCTTGTAGTCGAAGAGATCGAATCCTGCCTTCCCTTCTGGGTCGACCGTATGGGTTTCCAGAACGTCGCCCAGGTGCCCGAAGGCGACGGCATCGGATTCGCCATTCTGGAGTGGAACGGCGCGGAACTCATGCTGCAATCGGTCGCGTCGGTGCGCAAGGACGAGCCGGCATTCGCGCCGGCCGGCGCCTCCCGAGTCGCCTCGCTCTTCATCGAAGTGGAGGACTTCGCGGACACTGTCGCGCGCCTCGAAGGTTATCCGATCGCCATGCCTGACAGAACCACTTTCTACGGCATGCGCGAAATCGGCGTGTTTGAGCCGGGTGGCAATATCGTGATCTTCGCGATAAGAGTGTGAACCGGCGTTACCCGCCGATTACGATTTCGTTCGATTCGACGCGCCCGTCACGCGCCTCGCACGACGCCCGAACGCGGTACGTGCCCGTTAGCATCCGATAGATCGACCCAATGGGTATGTCGGCTTCGACGGCCTCTCCCGGGGCCAGCACCACTACGCGAGGCGCAGGCTGCCGTTCCGGCTTCATCAATTCGCGACCGTAGGGCGTCAACTCGGCCGCAGTTCCGCCGCCGACCACCGAAACCTGAAAGAAATACAGCCAGCCGCGCGTCGTCAACCGCAGCGGAGCCGCGCCTCGATTGTGGATGGCGACGGAAACGGTCGCAAGACCGTCGGAGCGTTCGTTCGGTGTGTGCAGTATGGAAAGCGCGAGTCCGTCGACCGGCGCACCCCACGCGCGACCGGCGATGTCGACCTCCTTTTTTGGGTCGTCGCGCACCGAAAGCCCCATCTTCGCCAGAAATGTCAGAAAACGTCTTATTAAGCCGATGGCAGGATCTCCGAAGAACATTGTCCCGTATCGAACGGGACCTATGCTTCGATGGTATCCGTCGCCTGGTGACACCGTTTCCACCCGGTTCCCCGATGCTCGCCGCGCGGCGCAGCGCCTCCCCGTTTTGCCGCCACGCGCGCCCCTTCTATCCGGGCTAACGGCTGACTTCTCCTGCCCTGATAGTTGATAGAATGGCATCCAGTTCCGAATCCGAAGGAGGCAAAAAAATGAATCGAACGATGTGGCTGATTTTATCCGTGCCGGCCGCAGCTTCGTTCGCCGGCGCGCAGGATGGCCGGGTTCACCTCCGCATCAAGCCTCTGCCATAAGGATCAAGCCATGAAAACTTCAGTCACACGACGCACTATGATCGCCGCTGGCGCGGCGCTTCAGTTCACCCGGCCTTCGTTCGGCACCAGGCCCACCACCCTATACGCTCTCGATCAACATCGAACTGATGTTCGCGCGCACCATGCCCAAAGCGCAG
>PLEX01000087.1 GCA_003136575.1 Bryobacterales bacterium
AGGTGGCGGGCATCTACATCTCCTGGCCGTTTTGCGCGCAAAAGTGCACCTATTGCAATTTCGCGTCGGGCGTCCAGCCGCGCGGCCTCGAAGAGAGCTACCTTGCCGCTATCGTTTCGGAAATGGAAACGGCGCGGGCGACGGTAGTCGGCCCCGACACCCTGTACATCGGCGGCGGAACGCCCAGCGCTATGGAACCGCCGGCTATCCGCGCCCTGCTCGCCGGGCTTCCGCACCAGTGGCGTGAAGCGACCGTCGAGGCCGCCCCCGGCAGTCTTACGCCCGAACGTATTCGCGCGTGGCGGAATACCGGCATCAATCGCTTCAGTCTCGGCGTTCAATCGTTCGTTCGCGCCGAGCTCGCGCGCACCGGCCGCAAACACGACGCCGCCGTCGTCGCCAACGACGTTGCGCTGNNGGCCAGACAGCCGAATCCTGGCAGACGTCGCTCGACGCGCTCCTGGCTCTCGAAGTTCCGCACGCGTCTATCTACATGCTGGAAGTGGACGACGACAGCCGCCTTGGCTCGGAGATCCTGCTCGGCGGAAAGCGCTACGGCGCGTCCGACGTACCCGACGACGACCGCATCGCCACGTTCTACGAAACAGCCGTTGCGTATCTCTCGCGCCACGGCATCCATCGTTACGAGATTTCGAACTTCGCCCGGCCCGGGTTCGAATCCGCGCACAACCTGAAGTACTGGCATAGCGAGCCCTATCTCGGCTTCGGCGCCGATGCCCATTCGTTCGACGGCGTCAATCGCTGGCAGAACGTAGAAACTGCTCAGAAATACGTTGATAGATGGCAGCGCGGCGAATCTCCGCGCGCGGAATCTTCGCGCCCAGATCCCGTCGAAGAAAAGTTCTTCGTGGGTCTCCGGCTCAGCGAGGGCGTTCAGCCCGACGCTTCCGACTGGGTCCGCTTCGGCCCCGCGTTCGAGCGGCATTTATCAAGCGGCATGATGGAATCGGCCAATGGCCGCCTCCGCCTCACCAGCCGTGGAATCATGGTTTCAAACGAAATTTTCGAGGACTTTCTGGCCGCATGAACCACCGAACCGTTATCGACCTGCGCAGCGACACCGTCACGAAGCCCACGCTCGCCATGCGGCAGGCCATGTTTGACGCCGAGGTCGGCGACGACGTTTACGGCGAAGACCCAACGGTCAACCGTCTGGAAGCCCGCGCCGCGGAAATCGTCGGCAAAGAAGCTGCGCTGTTCCTCCCCACCGGCACCATGGGAAACACGATCGGCATCAAGCTGCTGACCGAGCACGGCCAGGAGGTGATCGCCGATTCCCGCGTTCACATCGTGGATTGGGAACTTTCGATGACCGCGTGGTTTTCCGGCTGCCAGATGCGCACGGTCGAGACCACCGACGGGATTCTCACTTGGGACCGCATTCGCGGGCTGATCAAGCCGGTGACCTTCAACGCGGCGCCCACCGGCGCGATCACGATCGAGAATACGCACAACCTCGGCGGCGGACGCGTCTACCCGCAGGAAGTGATCGACGAAATCTGCGATGGCGCGCACGAACGCGATGTTCCCGTCCACATGGATGGAGCGCGCGTCTTCAACGCGGCGACGGCATCGGGCCGGTCGGTTCGCGAGATTGCCGCTAAAGTCGATACGATCACGTTCTGCCTTTCAAAAGGCCTGGGAGCGCCGATGGGTTCGATCATTGCCGGCTCCCGCCCGCTCATGGACCGGGCCCGTCTGCTGCGCAAGCGACTCGGCGGCGGAATGCGGCAGGCGGGCGTTCTCGCGGCGGCAGGTCTGGTGGCTCTCGAGCACGGTCCGGCGCAGCTGCCGAACGACCACGCCAATGCCCGCTTCATTGCCACGCGCCTCGCGGAGATCGAAGGCGTTATTGTTTTTCCCGGCGAAACGAATATCGTGATCTTCGACATCGCGGCCACTGGCCGGATTCCGCGCGAGGTGAGCGCCCAGTTGCGCGAACGCGGAGTTCTTATGAGCGCCTTCAGCGACAGGCTGATGCGCGCCGTCACGCACCGCGACGTCACGCGGGAGCAATGCGAAACGGCGATAGGCGAGTTGGCCGACGTTATCGGCGGTTAGAGGGAGGCTACGCTCCAAAGCGGAGTACGGTATACTCAGACTATGAGTAAGCGTCTCCAGGTCGTTCTTCCCGACGAAGAACTGCTCGAAATTCAGCGATTCGCACGGCGAGAAAGTCTGACGGCGGGCGAATGGGTCCGGCGGACTTTGCGGGATGCTCGCGTGCGCCAGCCCGTAACCGACGCAGCCTCAAAACTGAAAGCGGTACGCCGCGCGGCGGAGTACTCGTTCCCGACGTCTGACATCGATCAGATGCTGCGCGAAATCGAACGGGGCCACGATCTCGGGCAGGACTCGTAAACATTGGTCTTCATCGATTCCAATGTCCCGATGTACCTGGTTGGCGGGGCGCACCCGCACAAGGCCGACTCGCAACTGCTTCTGGAACGTTTGATCGCGGCCGGGCAGCGGCTGATCACCGACGCGGAGGTCTTGCAGGAAATCCTCCATCGATATACGGCGATCGACAGGCGCGAGGCCATTGTTCCGGCTTTTCAGGCGATCCTTAATGTTGTCGACGATGTCGTGCCGATTGAGAAGGCGGACGTTCTGCGCGCCGCCGAGATCGTTCAGCATCGTGGAAGATTCTCGGCAAGAGACGCGTTGCATATGGCGGTGATGCAGCGCATGAAAATCAAAGCGATCCTCAGCTTCGATTCCGATTTCGACCGCTGGCCAGGACTGACGCGCCTTTATCAACTCTGAGGGAGAGCTCCCCGGCGCAGACCAATCAAAATCAATTGGAAAGATGGCACTCGGTATGTACCGCCCGAACCGCCTTCTCCAAACCGTCGCGGCGCACTGCAATCGAGATCGTGAGTTCGCTCGAGCCCTGCGCGATGGCGATCACGTTCACCTTCTCCCGCGAAATCGCCGTAAAAATGCGGCCCGCAAGACCCTGGGTACCTCGCATCCCTTCGCCGACCACCGCCAGCAGACCCACATTGCGATCGACCGCTATATCGTTCACGTAGCCGTGGGCGAATTCGAGCGACAGCGCCACCTTGATCGCATCCACGGCCTTTTCGATTTCGTCGTTGCGCACCAGGAAACAGAAACTCTGGCGGTAACTGGAACTGGACAAAGCCAGGATTTCCACGTTCACGCGGTCGACCGCATCGAGCGCCCGCGCCATCAAATGCACGCCGCTCACCGCGGCGCTGGCCGGTTCGAGCGACACCAAAGCCACATTCGCCATGGACGTTACCGCCTTTGCGCCGGAATTGCCCGCAGTCAGCCTCGACACGATCCGCGTGCCTGGCTTCTCCGGAGCAAAGCTGTTCTTGCTCCACACAGGAATGCCGCGCTCGACCAGTGGCGCAAGGGTTCGGGGATGCAGAACCTTCGCTCCGGCCCACGCCAGTTCGGCCGCTTCGCTGTACGTGATCTCGTCGAGGATCTTCGCATCGGGCACCAGACGCGGGTCGGCCGTCATGATGCCGTCCACGTCGGTCCAGATCCAGAGTTCGGTCGCATCCAGCGCCGCTGCCAGAATGCTCGCCGAAAAGTCCGAGCCTCCGCGGCCAAGCGTGGTTGGCGTGCCATCGGCGGTTGCGCCATTAAAGCCGGTCACGATAGGAATGCCGCCGGCGCGCAGGATCGGCATCAATCTCGCCTGCGCCTTTTCCCGCGTGGCATCCGTCAACGGCGAAGCGTTGTTGTAAACGGCGTCGGTGACAATAGCCTGCGCTGCGTTCACCGCCTCGGCGTCTAGTCCGCGCGAGCGGAGATGCTCGCTGACGAGCAGCGCGGAGAGACGCTCCCCGACCGCAATCGCTTCATCGACGGCGCGCGCGGGGCGGTAGCCCAGCATCTGCATTCCGCTGACGATCCGTTGAAACTCGCCGACGAGACCTTCGACCTCGCCGTTCACTCGTTCCAGTCGATCGGCGGGAATCAGCTCCGCCGCGGCATCGAGATGGCGCGACTTGAGCTGCGTCATGTTGCGTTCAATACCGGCCTGATCGTCGGCTTCGGCCAGGCGAGTGGTGTCAAGCAGCAGATCGGTGATTTTCGACATGGCCGAAACCACCGCGGCGACGGGACGCGTGGCGGCGTGTTTCGTGATCAGGTCGCAAGCGACCCTCATTCGAGCGGCGGAACCGACACTGGTGCCGCCAAATTTCATTACGAGCAGATTGTCCAACTAACTTTCCCTCACATTTATGCCGACGCCGGAAAATCGGCGCGGTTCTGGCGCCGGTTACCTTGTCTCGCCGGCAGCCGAACTGGCCTGGCCGGGAGCGTCGGCGACGGACCCGGCCTTGCCATTCGATATTCGCGCGCGGACGATCCGGAGTATTTCGTCTTCCACCTGTTGCTGCGTCATCCCGGTCGAATCGAGGTAGGTGGCATCCGGTGCCTGCACAAGCGGCGATTCCGCCCGGCTGCGGTCGCGCTGGTCCCGTTCCGCGATCTGCGCCGTCAAAGCTCCGGGGTGTTCTCCTGGCTGCTCGGCGGCGCGGCGGCGGACTCGTTCCGCAGGATCGGCATCCAGAAATATTTTGACACGGGCATCCGGAAAAACCACGGAACCTATGTCGCGGCCTTCCATGACGACGTTGGAATTCTCCGCGATTTGACGTTGCTTGGAGACGAGCGCCGCGCGCACCGCGCCGATCGAAGCGATTTGCGACGCCAGCGCCGAGATATCGGGTGTGCGGATGGCGTCGGTGACGTCTTCGCCGTTCAGTCGAACCCTCCGTCCGGGAAGCAGTTCGATTTCGGCGGAAATCGCCAGTTGTTCGAGCCGGTGCGCGTCGCCCGCGGCAGTCATTGTTCGCGACGACCACACGGCGATTGCCCGGTACATCGCGCCTGTATCTATATATATGTAGCCGAGTTTCTCCGCGACCAGGCGCGCAATGGTGCTCTTGCCCGCGCCGGCGGGTCCGTCGATTGCGATCACGTGCCCCATGTCGTTGTTAACTACCAGGTTACCGCACGATTTCGGGGGGCTGGCGGCCGCTTCAGCTAAACTGAATGATAAGGACGCGGTTGATGAAGACAGTGAATATTCAGGCCGGTCACGGTGGGCCGTTCATTAGCGCGAAAGCGGGTAAGTCGCTCGTGAAGGTCATGCCATTGAACGCGCCAGCTGCGCAGCGACGTCGGAGGCTCGGTTTCATGGAAGGCCAGATCCGCGTCCCGAACGATTTCGACCAGATGGGAGCCCGGGAGATTGAGGATCTGTTCAGCGGTCGCAAATGAAGCTGCGGCCAGCCTGCGCTTTCCACCCGGGACCCGCGCTTGCTCAGCGACGAGCGCAACCACTTGTTTTTCAGCCCGGCAAGTCTCTGGGAGATTGCAATCAAGCGGGGATTGGGGCGCGACGATTTTCAGGTCGATCCGAGCGCGCTTCGGCGCAATCTGATCGACAACGATTATGACGAGTTGGCCATGAGGGGGGAACACGCCGTTGCGGTCGACGGCTTGCCCGCTATTCATAAAGACCCGTTCGACCGCCTGCTTGTGGCGCAGGCGATGGTGGAGGGAATCGCCGCTGCTGACAACGGATGCCACCGTGGCATAGTATCCCGGTCCGATGCAGTTGCTGCTCGCGCGGCCGGGAAAGCCCGGCTAACTAACGGTGTTGGCCATTATACCTGGCCAATATGGCATAACCGTCGGAAGGATTCTTATAGCCATCGTCACACCGGACCCTCTCGAAGATCTCATCGGAGTGACGCCACCCTCGGACTTCGATCTTCGCCGAGATCGTGAAACGCGGACTCCCGACCGATAGTTTGGCCCTTCTGCGGGAACACGGTCGCGGAAGATCCGCTGGCCGCTGGCACACCCCGGCAAGAGGAAAACGTATCGTTTATCTTGCCGAACATCCGGCTGTGGCCCTGATCGAAGTTCTGGCAAATCTGGAAAGCGACCCGGCGCTGCTTACCGAAACCTTTCAGTTGATCAGGGCGGAGACATTGGAAAGCGTCTCCGTCTCGGCGTTGGACCCGGACGCTCTGCCGCCGGACCGGCGGGACAACTTCAGCCTGACGCGATCCATCGGAGACGAATGGCTCCGCAGCGGTGGTTCCGCGCTGCTGGCGGTCCCATCGGCGGCATCGCCGGAATCGCTGAACTATCTGCTGAATCCGCTCCACGCCGATGCTACAGGTGTCGGGATCGCCTGGCGCCAACAGCTCAACTACGACCGGCGCCTGTTTCATATTCGGTGAGCGGAGGGGCTACACTAATGGTTCAGGCGATTCGCAAGAGCGATCTCGCCGCTGGTTTACCTTCGGCTATGAACCAACCCAACAACCCGGCTCCGTTCGTCATGGAAAGGATCGGCAAGGTGAGCGAGAGCGACCGATCGTTTGACACGGAGTTTTGGCAACGGCAGGGTTCCACAGCCATTTTCGCCGCCGCGTGGGAAATGGTGGTAGAAGCGTACCGGTTCAGAAATCGTGAGTCCGAACTTTCATTTCAGCGAACTGTTGAGAATATTCAACGCTCACGGGGTTAAGTACCTTGTTGTCGGTGGCTATGCGGTAATGCTTTACAGCGAGCCGCGCTTCACCAAAGACCTCGATCTCTGGGTAGGCGACGATCGCGACAACGCCTCCCGCGTGTTCCGGGCATTGGCCGAGTTCGGTGCCCCGTTAACAGGCGTCGACCCGGCGGACTTTGCCAAACCTGATCTTATTTACCAACTGGGCGTGCCACCCTTGCGAATTGACGTTCTCACCTCAATTTCCGGCGTCGACTTCGAGGCCGCGTGGTCCGGCGCAGTGAGGCCGCATACGGAGATGTCACCGCGCGGTTTATCGCACTCGAGGATCTGCTGCGCAACAAACGCGCCGTGGCCCGCGCATCCGATTTGGCCGACTGCGAGCGCCTGGAGGCGGAAAAGAAGCGGATCCCCGGCAAGCCCGCGCTGGAGCCGCGCTGAAGTTTGTGACAAGCCACATGTCTGGGTCCGCCAAAAATGGCTGGAAAGTGTGGTTGTCTCGGGCGGTCGCAGCGCAACACCCTTGCGCTCACAGTGAGGGTTCCGCATTTCCCCCTTGACATTGGCGAATAAAAGGCGAAAATAAGAATGTGCTCTGCGGCGATTCTCCCCCAACGGATCTGGTCGGGATCGCAAAGCTCGCCGCCGAAAGCGAAGTCCTGGAAGCCAAACGCTCTGTCCAGTATTTCGAAATCGGCTGCCGTAGCGTGCTGAACCGGACCAGATCCGGCTTGCCGTTTGAGTGGACCATCAACCCTTACCGGGGCTGCGAATTCGCCTGCCGCTACTGCTACGCCCGCTACACCCACGAGTTCATGGAACTGCGCGACAGCGCCGATTTCGAAGACCGCATCTACGCCAAATCCGACGCCGGTGAAATCCTGCGCGAAGAGCTGCGCCGCGCGTTTCTGAGAGGAAAGCCGCCCACCGGCGGCATCGCCATCGGCACCGCAACTGACCCCTACCAGCCCGCCGAACGCCGCTTCAAACGCACCCGCGCCATCCTCGAAGCCTTCGCCGAACACTCGGGGTTATCGCTCCACATCACCACGAAATCCGATCTTGTGAATCGCGATATCCCGCTGCTGACTCAAATCGCCCGCCGCAATCACTTCAGCGTAAACATCACCATCACGACGCTCGATGCATCCCTCGCTCGCCTGCTCGAACCGCGAGCGCCGCGCCCCGATCTGCGACTGAAAGCCGTGAGCGCCCTCGCCGGCGCGGGAATCGCGGTCGGCGTGTTCCCCAACCCGATAATGCCGCTCATCACCGATCAGGAACGGCGGCTCGACCGTCTGGCGAAGGCGGCGCGCGACCACGGAGCTACTTACTTCGGCGGCGGCGTTCTCTTCCTCCAGCCCTGCTCGCGCCGCGTCTTCCTGCCGTTCGTCGCCGAGCATTTTCCGCACCTGCTGCGCCGCTATCAGGAACGGTATGAAACCTCGGCGTACCTCCAGGGGCCTTACCGCGATATGATCCGTGATCGGGTTGCGGCGATTCGCGACCGCTACGGTCTCGACGCGCATCCCCGATTCGAGGGAATAATCCGACCGGAAATGGCTCACGCGCCGGATCTTCAGCAGCCGTTGTTCGATTTCGCCCCGGTGGGCGGAAAAGGATATCCGGGCGAGGCGGTCACAGGATTTGAAAAGAATTCTCCCTTGGCTATATCTCACCAAAGGTGCGTCAGTAACCAGGCTGCGGGAAGATCGCTGGAACCTGAGCGCACGCGGGGATTTGTCGGAGAGGCGGTGAGAGGTACGGGCCGGGGATGGCCGGTGTCTGCCCCGAAACGGACATCAGGCCGTTTATCTGTAATCTGAGCATCACACGTAGCGACTCGGCAGTGATCTTACGTAGTTTGCCGGTTATCGGAGGCTGGCCGGGCGTTACCGGGGCGGCGCGTTACCGGCGGCGCGGTCTCACGGAACCTCAACGTCCAAAGCTCTGCCAAAGATATTCCGCAACGAGCATCTGCGCGCATCGAGCGGCATGTTTATATGCTGGTTTGATGCAGTCTCTCAGGAGGGCAATAACTTACTTGACTAACTAGTGTGTTTTCGCTAGAATTTAAGTATGGAAAAATTCCATCCAGCCTTCGAACCGACCACCCTTCAGGAAGCCATAGTTTACTTCTCTGATCAGGACAACTGCCTGAACTATCTCGTGTGGAAACGCTGGCCGAATGGTGTCACTTGCCCTATCTGCGGATCGGACGATGTTCTCTTTCTGTCCAATCAGCGGCGCTGGAAGTGTCGCGGTAAACATCCCCGCGCCCAGTTCTCCGCAAAGGTCGGTACGATCTTTGAGGATAGTCCCCTCGGCCTGGACAAGTGGCTCACCGCGATGTGGCAAGTCGTGAACTGCAAGAATGGCATCAGTTCCTATGAGGTTCACCGGGCGCTCGGAATCACGCAGAAGTCCGCCTGGTTCATGGATCACCGCATCCGCTTCGCGCTCGGCATGGGGCCGGGAGAAAAGATGTCCGGTCACGTCGAAGCCGATGAGACTTTCATCGGCCAGAAGGCCCGCAACATGCACAAGAGCGTCCGGGCTGTGAAGATCACCGGTACCGGCGGCAAAGATAAAACCGCCGTCATGGGCATTCTTGAGCGCGGCAAGGACGGGAAGCACAGCATCGTGCGTACCGCCGTCGTTCCGAATCGCAGCAAGAAGGCTCTCCAGGCTGAACTGCGGGAACATGTTCAGGCCGGTACCGCCATTTACACTGATGCCCTGAAGTCATACGAAGGGCTGTGCGAGTTCCAGCATGAAGTTGTAGACCATGCCGTGGAGTACGTTCGCGGCAACGTCCACACCAACGGCATGGAGAACTTCTGGAGTCTGGTAAAGCGCGGGCTGCACGGTACCTACGTCAGCGTGGAGCCATTTCACCTGTTCCGGTACCTAGACGAACAGACCTATCGGTTCAATAATCGCCGGATGAACGACGGCGAACGCTTCGACCTCGCAGTACGTCAGGTAGTCGGCAAGCGGCTCACATGGGACGTGCTGACCGGCAAAGAACCGGTGTTAGGAACGTGCGCTAACTAAGAAGGAAGCGGCGGCAGAAGCGCGGAAAGAAAGCCGGGTGACCAATTCGGCTTTCTTTCACCCTGCATTAGATGATTTCTGCTAGATGTGCCATGAAGGACCTGGCGCTCCGATAAACTTCGGCTGCCGACTCCGAGTCGTAGGACGCTTTTGGGTGCATTACTGGATTTCTCCATGCCAGTTTCACGTTGTACAGGTGCGATGCAGCTTCTGCAAACTTAGCCATCGTTGCCTTTTCCCTGGCTGTCTTTTGCGGCATCCCCTTGATCTGCTTGTTGATTTCATCCAAAATATTCTGCCAGTTTTTTTCTGAGGTCAGATTGACACCCAACTTCTTCCCCAACTTCTGGACGCCTCGTTCCATTACACGCATGAGATGAAACACACTCGCCGTATACATGCCCAGCGCCAGACAGTCCCCAGCGTGTTCGATATCGTCACTGGAAGATTTAAACTTGCTTGCCACCTTCGAGCCGAACGCTTCTCTTTGGTTGTAATGCGACGCTTCAAGTGAAGGCACGTAGAGGAACAGTTTGGCCTTCAGTTCGGAATGCATTCTCTCGCGAAGATTTCCGAGTTCCGATTGAATATCCACATATGTTTTGGCCGATTCCAGCGCCCGCGTGACTATCGGAAAGTAATCCAATGTGACCGGAAGGTCTAACTTTCTGCACATTTCTTCAATTGCGGGGAGTGCCTCCTTTATGATCGGGCCGCCCTCGCTGAGCGGTCTGGTAATCGGTTCATTGGTAGAGATCCCGTAGGCATTGGCCAGCCAGCCATATGCGTATGCCACTTCTTTCCCGGAGAGTTTATGTACCATGTCGAGTAAACTAACAAACTGTCGTGAAAGCACCGTAATCTCCATGTCCAGTGACATACTGGATCGTAAAGATTACACTTTCCCCCTCCCCAGCCGTTTAGGTTTTGCGACCCTGCCAGGTCACGAGCCGGAAGCTGAGGCGAGAAGATGGACTTCGCGCTACAAATCCATCTTATCAGGGAGAATTATCCAATGAATAGACTGTTCAGAATCGATCCCGAGAAGGTTACAACCGAAAATCTCGCAGAGCTTGCTTTGCTGCTTCGAGAGTGGAGGTTTCAACCTTCTCGACCAAGTTCTCGATTGCCGGAAGGCGAGAAAGAGATCCCCACGCCTCCTGCTCAGTTTCCCGAAGAGAATCAGGATTCGACACAATCCCAAGGGTAGTATTGGCGAGAGCGGCGTTTTTGGCGTAGAGATCAAGCACCATCTCGGTGAGAATCTCTATCTGAGTTTTATAGTCTGGCGTGATGTCTGGCATCCCAGCAGTCTATCACCGCTGCGGTAGACTGCCTGAATGCGCCACTGGCGTCGATATCTCAATGTTCCAGCGAGTGCCCGTGTCGGCATTCTTCTGGCCGTACTCTGGCTATTATGCGGGTGGGGAACCGAACGATCACGGGACTCCGCAGTAAAGCAATTCGCGGACTTTTGGTGAAACATTGGGATGCGCTTTGACCCAACACATCGTGACCGGGCAGTCGAGCTTTGACGGGGGCCAGGATGGATGGTTTGTTATACCAATCGTGCTGTGTATCCTATTCGTGCTCACGGTTTTTATTAGCTGGGCAATCCGCCCGATATTGAAAAGCATTCGCCCTCAGCGCTAAAAGCCCCAACCATAGCCAAGAATGGCGTTACAATATCACCAGATGAACCCTCACCCGGCCCCGCCAGTTCCCGGCAACACAGATTGGGAGCGCTTCGACAATGCTGTCAGTATGATCCTGAAGGTGCCGAAAGCCGCAGTTCTCGCGGATGAGGCAAAGCGGCGGAAGGCGAGGGCGAAGCGGAAGAAGAAGCAGCCCTGATTATGTTCGATCAGAACTTCGGTTCAAGCAGCACGCGCTGGCTGAAATGGTTCATCGCCGTGATGGCGATTTATGCCGTTACCACGATCTGGCCAGAGAACCGGATATTGGCGGTAATCGGCCTTGTCTTCGCTTCTGTCGGAATCACGCTCGCGCGCCGTCAGATTGCGAAGGGACGAAGGGGAGAATAAGCCGGCCTGTCACGCACTACCATCGTAGTTCATGTGTTGGTTAGTCAAGTAAGTTATTGCCCTCAGGAGGGCTTTGTATTCTTTGATGTCATCGTTCTGAAGATGCCGCAGCAACGCACTTGCCGCGAGTTCCCCGGCAAACTGCAATCTGAGCTCTCTGCCGTCTACAAGCTCGATGCTGCTATAGGCGTCGGGACGAAGCTTATCAAGGGCGTTTAAGGCTGCTCGGTGGCCGAAATGCCCACCGATGTCGTTGCGAATCGCGCGTAACAGACTTTCGTTCTTCTCAAAGAACGTGATGGCTGAGTCCCACGTCGCCTTAGCCTCTTCAACATATTTCAGAGCGTTGGGCTGGAAATCCGGGTCGTCGTTTGATCAGACGCAACGCCTGGGCGAACTCGCGGATCGTGCCTATCGAGCGCCGCACAAAATAGTAGCGCCGGTATCTGCCATTCCGGTTGGAACTCTCGCTCCGCGCTGCTCCACCATTGATGGAACGTCCAACGCGTTCTCCTGCCCTACGGCCAATCCTGCGCACCGTGGAAGATGCGCGAAACTTCAACCGCCTCCTCGGTGACCCGATAAACGACGATGTAGGGCAGGGGAGAGAACACCAGTTCCCGGCGCCCGTTCATCCGGCTGCTGGGTCGGCCCATGTGCGGAAATTCTTGCAGCCCCGCGCACCCGTCATAAATCGTTCGCGCAACTCGCCGGGCCGCGTGAGCATTGTCGCGTCCTATCCTTTCGCAGATACGCTCCAAATCTTCCGCCGCTGGCAACGACCAACGAACTGTCAAGGCTGCAGGAACCGTTGAAGGCGCTCGCCAACTTGCTCATGGGTGAGATACTCGCCCCGCCGCAGAGCTTCTTCGCCGCGCTTCACGGCCTCAACGAAACGGGTTTCTTCCTCGAAGTAGCGCGAAACAACGTCCTGGACCAACTGGTCGGGATTGCGACCCTGCTGGGCTGCCGAGTGTGTCAGCTTCGCTTCGACTTCGGGGGGAAAGTGTACTTCCATCGCTTCGGCTCCTGCTCTTAGAGTACGTCAACCGGCTGCGGCGGTGAATTCCTCCGCGCGTCGGGGGCCTCGGCTTGCCGGGGCAGGCGTTGCCGGTTCGTCGATCTGCGCGGCATAGTCCGGGTGGAAGCTTAGCTGCATATCCGCAATCCTCTGCGCGTCGGAGGCGGCCCGGAAGATCTTTTCCAGTCACAGGATTTGAAAAGAATTCTTCCATTCCTCTATCTCATTGAGCGATAGTAAGTTAACCTATCCGACCACCAGCGTCTGTTTGTCTTCGCCGGACGGTTTCTTCCGCGCCACGTGATACTGTCCAATCGGGACGTCGTCCAATCGGACTTCCGTAGCGCGAGTCGCCATTGAGCGACGCCCGCACAGCCCTGCCCTATGTTCGAATTGTTTTCTCTGGACAAGCGGAGGTCTGTGGCGATTTGAGGTCGTCCCTTGTAGGGCTCCGGCCGAAGGTCTTTGAAAATTAAATATCGGAACCAGCCTCGTACCCGACGTGTCTCCGCCTGGGCTCGGGCGAAGCTGGATTGGGTTCGTTTTGTCAGCCGTTGAGCGGCACCCGCGTGGCGGAGTCCCAGGGGAGTTCGTTTTGCAAAACGGCGGGTCCAGCCGCCCCTGGGGAGTTCGTTTTGCAAAAACACCTGATCCAGGCCACCCCCGGGGAGTTCGTTTTGTAAAAACGGCTGATCCAGGCCCCTTGGGGGAGTTCGTTTTGCAAAATCTGTGGTTCCGGCCGCACCCCGAGGAGTTCGTTTTGCGAAGCGCCAAACCCTTGACCTGATTCCGCGCCTCGGGAAACATTTTTCGGGGAAACTGGCCGTGGGTCCGGTCATGGTCGTCCATTCTCACGCCCGTGCGTAAGTCCGCTCGGTGCCGCCGGAGGGCAGGGCGCCGCCGCCAGAGAGCAGGGCGCCGCCGCCAGTCTCGATCCTGGAGCCGTATACCGGTCCCATCGCTTGAAAGCCTGAATGCTACCCGCCCCGAGGGTGCCTCGCCCAATTGGCTTCGTTTTTTCGAATTGGCGCCGGACTTTTGGCAGTGCTCAACTCCACCGCCATTTAGCGGGCCGCATACGATCCCTTACAATCAAGCCTGAACCCTCTTTTTGGCCGTTCGGCAAAAGTAAACATGGACCGCGCCCTTTCATCCCACGTCATCGTCAATCACAGGCTCACCACGTCGTGGCTGGGAAGGGTCGAGCGAGCCGGCATTTCCTCCGTCGAAATCTTCTGTGCCAAACAGCATCTCGATTGGCGTAACTCCTCCCAGATCGCGGAACTCGGCCACTGGTTCCGCGATTCCGAACTCAAACTCCACTCCCTGCATTCGCCGATGTACACCGACGAGTACTGGGGCCGCTCCGGTCCCGACACGCATATCAATATCACCGAGCGCGTCAAGGCTCAGCGCATCAAATGGGTGGACGAGATCAAGCGCGCCATCGAAGTCGCCGAAGTGGTGCCGTTCCGCTACCTCATTCAGCATCTGGGAGTCAACGACCAGGAATTCTCGGAACGGTCTGTCGACGCGGCGTTTTCCTCGCTGGACGAACTCGGCGTCTTCGCCCGCCAGCGCGGCGTGGAAATCCTGCTCGAAAACATCCGCAATGAGATGGCCAGCGCCGAGCGCCTCCAACTCTTCAATGAAATGACCCATCTGAAAATGTACTACGTCTTCGACGCCGGCCACGCGAATATTATGGGTGGCGTGGAGAACCAGTTCACCATCATGGCCCCGCGCATCCGCTCCCTGCATCTGCACGACAACGGCGGCGTCGACGACCAGCATCTGTACCCGCAAGCCCCCGGCGGCAACATCGACTGGAAACGAACGATGGAAATACTTCGCTCTCGCCCCGGCCAGTATCCGCTGCTGCTCGAACTGAAGGAAGTCCCGGAAATGGAGCACCCGATCGACGAAGCCGTGAAGGTCTTTAACAACCTGGAGGCGCTCTGAGCAACATGTCCGGCCCGAAACGAATCCGCATCAGCGATGCCGCACAGTTCGTCGATCAGACCGTCGAAATCCCCGGCTGGCTTTACAATCTCCGCAAATCCGGCAAGATCGTGTTTCCGATCCTGCGCGACGGCACGGGACTGATGCAGTGCGTGGCGCTCAGGAGCTCGCTGCCCGAGGACGTTTTTGAAAGCCTGAAGCACCTGACGCAGGAATCGTCGCTGATCGTGCGCGGGCGCATCCGCGCCGAAGCCCGCGCGCCTGGCGGCTACGAGATGGACGTGGAATCGGCCGAGATCCTGCAAAGAGTTTCGGAAGACGACCCCTACCCCATCACGCCCAAAGAGCACGGCGTCGATTTCCTGATGGATCATCGCCATCTCTGGCTGCGCTCGCAGCGCCAGCACGCCATCATCCGCGTGCGCCACGAAATCATCAAGGCCGTTCGGGACTATTTCGATTCGCACGGCTTCACGCTGGTGGATACGCCGATTTTCACGCCAGCCGCCTGCGAAGGCACCACGACGCTGTTCGAAGTGAACTACTTCGACGACGAAAAAGCGTACCTTTCGCAATCGGGCCAGCTCTACAGCGAAGCCACCGCCATGGCGTTCGGCAAAGTCTATAACTTCGGCCCGACTTTCCGCGCGGAGAAATCCAAGACGCGCCGTCACCTCACCGAATTCTGGATGGTGGAGCCGGAGATGGCCTTCGCCGATCTCGAAGAAGTGAAGCGTGTTGCCGAGGAGATGATCCTTTATATCGTCGGCCGCGTGCTCGAAACCCGCCGCGAGGAGTTTAAGGTACTGGAGCGCGACGTCTCGAAGCTCGAAGCCGTGCAAGCGCCGTTTCCGCGCCTCAGCTACGACGATGCCGTGAAGAATCTGCAGGAGCGCGGCTCGGAAATCCAGTGGGGCGGCGATTTCGGCGGCACCGACGAGACGATCCTCACGAAGCAGTTCGACCGGCCCATTATGGTGGACCGCTTCCCGACCGCAATCAAAGCCTTCTACATGCAACCGGATCTGGAGCGGCCCGAAGTCGCCATGTGCGTCGATGTGCTTGCGCCCGAAGGCTACGGCGAAATCATCGGCGGCAGCCAGCGCATTCACGATCCCGAATTGCTGCTGCGCCGTATCGACGAGCACAATCTTCCGCGCGAGGCGTTCAACTGGTATATCGATCTGCGCAAGTACGGCACGGTGCCGCACGGCGGATTCGGCATGGGCATTGAGCGCTGCGTGGCCTGGATTTGCGGTCTGGAGCACGTGCGCGAAACGACGGCCTTCCCCCGCATGCTCTATCGCCTGCGCCCATGAAATGAAACTGCCGCGGAACAAGCCTTGTGGAGTAGGCCTTCGGCCCGCGCAGATTCTACCGAGCCGCGACCTTAAGGGAGCGGTGCCGGGGCACTCGGTTGCGGTTCCGCTGCCCCACACTACGTCCCACTCATGACCGCCTCTTCCAAATCTCAAATCGCCATCATCGGCGCACCGCTCGATCTCGGGCAGGGCCGGCGGGGCGTCGATATGGGGCCGAGCGCCGTACGCGTGGCGGGTCTGGGTCGTCGTCTGGCCGCGCTCGGATATACCGTAACGGACCGGGGCAATATCGACGTCGCGCAGGCGGAAAGCCTGGCCAACGCCGGCCCCTCGAACGCGAAGTACGTGGCTGAAATCGCCGAATGCTGCGACAAGCTGGCGCATCTGGTCGCGGACTCCCTGGCTGCCGGCCAAACTCCCCTGGTCCTCGGCGGCGACCATTCCATCGCAGCCGGAACCGTAGCCGGCGTCGCCGATTTCCTCCGCCAGTCCGATCAAAAAGCCGGCCTCCTCTGGATCGACGCGCACGCCGACATGAACACGCCCGAATCCAGCCCCAGCGGCAACGTCCACGGCATGCCGCTGGCCTGCTGCATCGGGCACGGCCCCGCGGAACTGGCCAACCTCCTTGGCTTCTCGCCGAAGATAGATCCCGCGAACGTGGCGCTGGTCGGCATTCGCGATGTCGACGACCTCGAACGCGGCGTCATCAAGGGCACCGGCCTCCGCGCCTTCACCATGCGCGATATCGACGAGCGCGGCATGCGCGACGTCATCGGCGACGCCATCGCCATAGCTTCCGCCGGTACCGGCGGCTTCCACCTTTCGCTCGATCTCGATTTCGTCGACCCCGAATTCGCGCCCGGCGTCGGCACACCGGTGCGCGGCGGCGCGACTTATCGCGAAGCGCACCTCGCCATGGAGATGATCTGCGATTCCGCCCGCATGATTTCCATGGAAGTGGTGGAAGTGAATCCGGTGATCGACCAGTTCAACCGCACCGCCGAACTGGCCGTGGAACTGATTTTATCGGCGCTGGGAAAGAAGATTCTCTGAACTATGAAGACGCGCGTTGCAGTGGTTTATGGCGGCCGCAGCGGTGAGCACGAGATTTCGCTGCTGTCGGCGGAGTCGGTCATCGCGGCGATGAATCCGGATCGCTACGAAGTCACCCGTTACCTGATCGACAAGGAGGGCCACTGGTCCCCGCGCCCGATTTTGCCGGAGCCAGGCGCGCATCCCGCTATCGACGTGGTGTTCCCCGTTCTTCACGGGACGTTCGGCGAAGACGGCACGATGCAGGGATTGTTCGAACTGGCCGACCTGCCTTACGTCGGCGCAAACGTGCTGGCATCCGCGGTTTCGATGGATAAGGACGTGATGAAGCGCGTCTGCCGCGAACAGGGCCTGCCCGTGGTCGATTGGCTGGTCTTGGAACGCGATGGCGATGGCGACGCCGCGGAGGCAGTCGCGGAAAAGCTGCAGTTTCCGATCTTCGTGAAGCCGGCGAATCTCGGGTCGTCGGTGGGGATTTCGAAGGCGCACGATCTGGATGAGCTTCGCGCGGCGTTGAAGACGGCGGCGGAATTCGACCGCAAGATTGTGGTGGAGCGGGGCATCGAAGGGCGCGAGTTCGAGTGCGCGGTGCTGGGCAACGAGCATCCGGCGGCGTCGGTGCCGTGCGAGATTCTGCCCTCGCGCGAGTTCTACGATTACGAAGATAAGTACGAGCTGAACCTGGCGCGAACCGAACTACCGCCGAATCTCGCGGCCGATGAAATCGCCGAAATGCGCCGGCTGGCGGTAGAGTGCTTTAAGGCAGTAGGGTGCGAAGGCATGGGACGCGTCGATTTCCTGCGCGAAGAGGCGACAGGGAAACTCTACATCAACGAGATCAACACGATCCCGGGCTTTACGTCGATCAGCATGTACCCGAAAATGTGGGAGTACACGGGGATTCCGTACAGCCAGCTAATCGACCGGTTGATTGAACTGGCGCTGGACCGGCACGAGCAGAAGAAGGCCACGCGCTTCACACGCTGAGGTCAGGCGGAAATGGATCCCGCGCGCACCGAAACCCAAGATAGTTGTGCTTGAAGTTCGGGACTAGTTCGTCACGGAGCGCCGCGCGAAGGAGTTTTGAATTGTATCTCCAGCAGCCGCCGCGCACGCACTTGAGTTTCCCTGACGCCGGTCCCTTCGGGTTCCTTCTCTCAGACGCGCTGTAATAACCTTCCTCATACCAATCTGATACCCATTCCCAAACGTTCCCCGCCAAGTCAGCAATGTTCTCAGGCGCGGGCGTCGAACCTAGAGGAAATAAACCAATGGGGCTAGGGGCATCGATCCGGGCTTCGTCATAGTTCGCTAGCTCGGGACTTGGTTTTTCGTTTCCCCAAGGGTAGCGGCGGCCCTCCGCGCCTCTTGCCGCGCGTTCCCATTCTGCTTCCGTAGGCAGACGAACGTCATGCTGACGGCAATAGGACTCTGCATCAAACCAGCTGACTCCGACTACCGGGCGATTAGGATGCTCGCGCTGTTCCTCCCAGTTAGGCGGCTCACCAAGTTCGGTGCTCTCCAAGAACCTCCCGAACTCATAAACTGTCACGGGGTAACGCCCGATGAGGAAGCGATCCAGATGGACATCATGCCGGGTCTCATCGCTGGCCTCGCTCTCTCCCATGGTGAATCCGCCAGCCCTGATGGGTACCCAATACTCCTTGTCCGCTGGCAAGCGAAGTCGCGGATCTTTAGCCTGACCAAGGGCCTCGGCGGCAGCAAACCGAACCTTCAAGTCGATCCCAATCGATGTCTGTCTTTCAAAGATCCCGAGTACCTCTCGGAGCATGTCCCCGTACCGCGTGTCCGGCAGGTTGTAGGAATGTGGACGTAGATCGCTCAACATCGCCCCAATGAGTCCCGCACAGCGTGCCTTTTCAGCCAACGTGGCTCTTTTACCAATACGGTCGAGCATCGCATTAAAGAGCCCGTCCACTTTGTCCGTTCCCTGCCCTATCAACGTTCCTCCCAGCAACAGCATGACCTCATCCCATTCGGGACTGTAAATGCGGTCCTGTTCAAAGAGAAGGCGGTGCTGGGAAGCGTCGGTCAACCCGGCGATCGTGCGGGCCGCTAAAAACTCTTGTAACGTGAGGTGCCAGAAACGGAGATCCGGGCCCCGGCTAACGAAAATGCCGCTGTCCACTTCTTCGGCTTCCAAAAAGGCGCGAGCGCGAGCCAAGCGATGGTCGGGATCGTCGACCTCGCGAAACTGAGGCGCGATGATTCCAGCCGCGGTGCCCCTCCCCACTTGTATTATGCGGCCCTTCTGTTGAGTCTGCATACCTAGCGCCAAGTGGCCCAAGAGCTTCAGGACATCGCTCGCTTGTGCGCGACCCGGCCGTTTTTCTCTCGCGCAGGCAAGCCATGTGGCAATAGAACCGTAAAGATCAGCGCGTTGCTCGGGAAGGCGTCGCTCGTTCCAGTGGACCACAGCCAGCGCCGTAAGCATCACCGGGTTGCGGGCCATTTTTCGGATGGCGGCGCGTGCATCTAGCGCGTCGTTGAGCGCCGTACGGTGCTTCTCTGCACCTCTGTCGTCGCCGGGAAACAGGCACCGCGACCAGTGACCAAGAAAAGTCGTGATCGCTTCCGGCCGTAGCTCCTCGACGCGAACTTCGCGGAAGGCGGCGAGTCTCGAAGTGCCAGCGTAGGATTGCGGCCGGGTAGTGACGACAAAACGACATTCAGAGTAAGCGGTAACCGCTTCATCGAGCAACCGGGCTATGGACTCGCGCGCGTGGCTATTCGACGCTTCGTCGAGACCATCAAGTAAGATCGTCGTCCACGGCTGTTTTAACCGGGCTTTGAAGAACGCGGCGCCGAGATTCCATTCCTTTGCGCTGCTCTCCGCGACCAAGTAGTGGACCAGCCATAAGGGCGAGCCTTCGGTTGACGGTGCGGTTGGATGGTTCTGGCTCCGGCATGCGGCGATGTGTTCCTCAAGGTCTCCTATGCGGATATAGATCGGAAACCCGCGCGTGGGCAGATTTAGGGTGGATCTCCCATCGTCACGGCACATTTCATAGGCTATGCGACGCAGAAATGTCGTCTTGCCGCCGCCCGGATCACCTGAGACCAAAAGGCGAGAATTGCTCAGCGCATCTTCCAAAGGAACAGCAGTTCTCTCGACGCCGGATGTGACTAGCGGTATGTATAGATCTTCGATTGGAAAGCGATGCGCTTTGGGGGCGCCAACCTGGAGCCCACGGATGTCGATCCAGCGAGTCTGTTCGCGCAACTGGCGGTGATATTCGTCGGTATCGTCGTGGGTGGAAGGGGGAGCCGACACATGAAATTCGGGATGCCTCTTTAGCCAGTTGCCCAACTGCTCCTGCACCTCGGAGTTCAAGCCATCCGCGTGCGTAAAGGTCCGACGGAATCCAAGGCTGTCTAGCCCTACCTTCGCATCGAAGGCAGGTGAATAAGGGCTTTAGGCCGTCCATCATGTATGGACAGGCCGACTCGTCATACATGAAAGAAGTGTGGG